>CAIZMB010000045.1 GCA_903933935.1 uncultured Cytophagaceae bacterium | reverse complement strand
GGTAGTTAAAACGTATGTTGAAATTGCCGAAATTGTTTTTAGTGGATTTAAGCGCTATCATGATATTGAAGTAGGTCCTTATATTACCAGTTTAGCCATTAATCGATTAGAAGGAGCACGGTTTAGATTAGGTTTTAGGACCAATGCTAATTTCGATAAAAACTGGATTTTAAGGGGTAATGTAGGGTTTGGGACGAAAGATTTGGTGTTAAAGTATTCGGGGGAAGTCAATTATTTATTTTCAATAAAAAAAAGGACGGTGGCCGGTTAGCTTCATTCGTATGATATCGAAAGGGTAGGATTGACACCAGAGTTAATAGGTGATAATAAATTGTTCTACGCGTTTACTCGTTGGGGTGCGTTTTCAGGCGCATTCTACCGGCGTGAAACAGAAGCATTTTTTACGACAGAAGCTACCAAAGGAATTACCTTTACTGCATCTGCCAATACGAGGTCTTTTGATCCATTATTCCGATTTCAATACCGACTAAGCCCTGAGATGGGGGTTAATTCGCCTGTGCAAGATTATTATCAAGACTCTTTCATCACATTAGAGGCTAGGTTTGCAAAAAATGAAACGTTTATAATGAATGGGAATGAAAAAGTCACCTTGTCAACCCGAAGAATCCCTGTACTTACCTTTAAATATCAAAGGGGGATTAAAGGATTTTTAGGTGGAAACTTCGATTATGAGCGTTTTACGCTTAAAGCCTATCAGTCTTTTCGAGTAGGTAAAATTGGTCGATCTGATTATACTTTGATGGCGGGTTATACGCCATCAAATTTACCCGCCCCTCTTTTATTTCCACACTTGGGGAATGAGACATTGTTCTTTGTAAGAAGTGCATTTTCCACCATGAATTATTTTGAATTTGTGAGTGATCAGTATGTTTCTTTGCAGTATAATCACAATTTTGATGGTTTGTTATTTAATCGGATACCCTTGATAAAGAAATTGAAGTGGCGTTTTATTACCAGTACAAATATGGTGATCGGGAGCCAACGAGCTTCTAATAAAGAGATTATGAAAGACGTTAATAATCCTTTGAAATCGAAGTTTTTAGATCGATATGCTTTTGATGCGCTTGAGCCTGGAAAACCCTATGTAGAGGCGGGTTATGGGATCGATAATATTTTCAAAATTTTCCGCATCCAGGCATTTCATCGACTTAGCTATTTGAACCATGGAACTCCACAGACCTTTAGGCTAATGGCTTCCATCAATGTCTCATTTTAATTGAAATTAGAATAAATTAAAGACAAAAATTTAAACATTTCAAGAATGTTTTATAAGCATTTGATTTATGAAGCTTAGCAGTCTATATTTGACCCCTACCCAAAGGTAGAATTTGAAATTATGGTATTAATCATTTTTGGTCTCTCTGTTGTTAGTTATCTTCTTGGTTCTATTCCTACTGCTATCTGGTATGGAGAAACATATCATGGAATTGATATTCGTCAACATGGGAGTGGTAATGCGGGCGCTACTAACACTTTTAGAGTATTAGGCAAAAAAGCAGGTTCCATTGTCTTGTTTGTTGACGCACTCAAAGGATTTATTGCCACAGGCCTTTCAGCTGTTTTATTTTACTTTCATTTGATTGATTGGCAAACTTGTGTAACCTTAAAAATACTTTTTGGCTTTTTAGCGATTATTGGCCACTTGCTTCCTGTATTTTGCGATTTTAAAGGAGGAAAAGGAGTAGCTACAACCTTAGGCATGGTGTTGGCATTACATCCACAAGCGGCCATCGTCAGTATTTGTGTGTTTTTATTGGTTTTCGCCCTTTCAAAATACGTTTCATTGGGTTCCATGGTGGCCTCTATTGTATTTCCGTTATTGTTAATTTTTGAAGTATTTGGTCAAGAAATCCCTTTATTAATTTATTTTGGGCTATTCATCTCATGCCTTGTCATTTTCACCCATCGAGGAAATATCCTACGAATTTTTCAAGGAACTGAAAATCGGATGTACCTAATCCCTCGTAAAAAGCAATCGTAAAAATTATTTTTTTATATTTGTATAGCTGCACTTTAGCTATTTATATCAAATATGAAAGAAACACAAGCGTATATATCCGCCCATCAAGATCGATTTTTATCTGAATTATTAGAATGGTTGCGCATCCCTTCAATATCTGCTGATCCTGCTTATGCTGGTTCCGTTAGGCAAGCCGCGGAATGGATGGCTGAAAACCTCAAAAAAGCTGGTGTTGATCATGTTCGTCTAGAGGAAACATCAGGTTTTCCCATTGTTTATGGAGAGAAAATGGTGGATGCTAAGGCGCCAACGGTCCTAGTGTATGGGCATTATGACGTACAACCCGCCGATCCATTAGAGTTATGGAATAATCCTCCTTTTGAGCCCGTCATCGAAAATGAGGTCATTTATGCCCGCGGTTCTTGTGACGATAAGGGTCAGGTATTTATGCATGTAAAAGCGTTTGAGGCTATGTATGCCTCAGGTGAATTGACCTGCAACGTTAAATTTATGATTGAAGGAGAGGAAGAAATTGGTTCAAATAACTTGTCCACTTTCGTCTGTGCTCACAAAGATCTTTTAAAAGCCGATGTAATTTTAATCTCAGATACGGCCATCATTGCGAACGATACGCCGTCCATCGATGTAGGTTTGCGTGGACTAAGTTACATGGAAGTGTCCGTGCAAGGGCCTAATCGGGATTTACACTCTGGCGTATATGGTGGAGCGGTAGCTAATCCCATTAATATTTTATGTGAAATGATTTCATCCATGCACGATGAATTTAATCGCATCACCATTCCAGGATTTTACGATGGGGTATTGGACGTTAGTCCAGCGGATCGCGCTGCAATGGCACAAACTCCTTTTGACTTAGAAGCATATCAAAATGATTTAGGCATTCATGCTGTCCATGGAGAAAAAGGATTTTCAACGATCGAGCGGGCCTCAATTAGGCCTACTTTAGACGTCAATGGAATCTGGGGTGGATATACTGGGGAGGGAGCAAAAACCGTTTTGCCTTCCATGGCCTATGCAAAAATTTCCATGAGATTGGTTCCAAATCAATCTTCTGAACAAATTACTAAACTATTTACGGACTATTTTTTAGCTGCAGCCCCTAAGGGAGTTCAAGTGACTGTGACTCCACATCATGGTGGCGAAGCGTATTTAATGCCAACAGATAGTATTGCATTCCAAGCAGCATCTGAGGCTTTGGCGAAGACTTTTGGAAAAGAGCCCGTGCCGACTCGCGGAGGCGGAAGTATTCCCATCGTAGCTTTATTCGAAAAGGAGTTGGGAATCAAGTCTATTTTAATGGGTTTTGGTTTAGATTCCGATGCCATACATTCTCCGAATGAGCATTATGGATTGTTTAATTTTTATAAGGGAATCGAAACAATTCCATATTTTTTCTCAAATTATAACGAATTATACCAACAATAATGGCCGAAAATCTAACCTTATTGGCAACCGAATCTGCTTCCTCTTATCAAAATTTGGAGCAACAGAGTGTTGAAACTTTACTCCGACAAATGAACGCGGAAGATAAAACGGTTGCTCATTCGGTCGAAAAAGAAATACCGGCGATCGAAGCGCTCGTGAATCAAATTGTTCCTCGAATGAAAGAAGGTGGACGCCTATTTTATATTGGGGCGGGAACTTCTGGCCGATTAGGCGTTGTGGATGCTTCAGAATGTCCGCCAACGTACGGTGTGGCATTTGATCGGGTTATTGGATTGATTGCCGGGGGTGATGGAGCGATTCGAAAGGCCGTTGAGAATGCTGAAGATGATGAAAAGCAAGCTTGGTTGGACATGGAAGCCTATGGAATAGGTGCCTTAGATACGGTTATCGGCATAGCAGCTTCTGGTAGAACTCCCTATGTGGTGGGTGGTTTGCGGGCAGCAAATGAGCGTGGAATTCTTACAGGTTGTATCGTGTGTAATGCGGGTGGAGTTGTTGCCAAAGAAGCAAAATATCCCATCGAAGTGATTGTGGGACCTGAATTTGTCACGGGAAGTACGCGCATGAAATCCGGGACAGCGCAGAAATTAGTTTTAAATATGATCTCGACTTCGGTGATGATCCAACTAGGACATGTGCAAGGGAATAAGATGGTTGACATGCAATTAAGCAATCATAAATTAGTGTTAAGAGCGATTATGATGGTCCGTGAAGCGACTGGAATTAGTGAAGAAAGGGCTGCGGAACTATTAGAAAAGCATGGAAGTGTAAGAAATGCGATTGATTCATTAAAAAAGGCGTAATTCAGGGCAGTTTTTTAACGAGAATTCCCTTAATTTGTGAATCCAATTTGGAAGTTTATATTTTTACCTATTAATATTAATTTTTTATGAAAACGATATCTAAGTTAATTTTTACAGCAGTATTGAGTTTTTCAGCCTTGAGTTTTCAAGCTAAAGCTGAAGATTTTCCAGCCGAAATCAAGCCATTGATGCAAAAGTATACTTGTTTTGCTTGCCACAAGGTAGATGCAAGATTAGTTGGTCCAGCTTATCAAGATGTGGCTAAGAAGAAATACAGTGTAGATAAAATTGTTTCACTGATTGCAAAACCTCAGCCTTCCAACTGGCCAGGGTATCCTCCAATGGCGCCAATGACAAATGTTCCAAAGGACGATGCCATTAAAATAGCGAAATGGATTAACTCATTGAGATAAAAAAAATCCCGGTTTAGGCCGGGATTTTTTTTTGATTATTTTTTAGCTGGGGCTTTTTTAGCTGCCGGCTTTTTTTCTGCCTTGGGTTTTTCAGGATCTTCTATTGTGGCCTTAGATTCTTTTGCGACTTTTTTCGGAAAAAGTTCAGGAACATGCGTAAATAAAATCAGGTACCAATTTAAGATTTTTTTGATGTCGGATGCGAATACTCGATCAGCATCATAATTGGGAACTACAGTAGAGATTACTCCAAAAAGTTCCAAATCCGTTGATTTTCGAGGCTCTATCGGTAATACACCATTAAAAATCTCATGTATTTTTAAAAACAATTCAGCCAATGGCAAGGTGCTGTCTTGGTGATCGTCTAAATAAAGAGAAATGTCTTTTAGTACCGAAATTCTAGTTTGACCACTAACCACTGATTTTTGTTTTGCCGCATCTAATGTCTCGACGATAACTCCAGTTCTTGTTGGCTTTAACACTTTAAATAATCCTGGTTTACCAGAGATGTGGGCAACTTCGTTCAATAATTCCATGAATATGTTTAATAATTCGACTGCAAAATTAGTACTATTTCCCTATTTTGTAAGGTGATGTTTGAATTAATTGCTCTATATTTTTCATTATGTC
>CAIZMB010000044.1 GCA_903933935.1 uncultured Cytophagaceae bacterium | reverse complement strand
GAAAAGAAAGGCTTTAATTCAGGTTTATTTTTCATGATTTATAATGGTTACTGATGGATAAAATTTTGTCAACTAAAACGTAAATATCATAACTTATAATGCATTCGAGTCGGTACTTATTATTTATCCTTATGGATTGAAGTGCAAATTTAGAACCGAGTAATTTTTTAAAATGAAGGCTTTTGATTTGATATAGTTCTTCAATTTTTTCAATCGCCAGCAAAATATTAATGATTTTTATATATTGTTTAATGACCTCAGGTTGAAACCAAAATTTTCTATTTTCTGAATAGCCCTGTTCATAAATTTCTTTCAATTCAATTTTATCAAAAACAATGATCATTTTATTTACGTCAAAGATATGAAATTTATTCACATAAAGGTGAATAAATTATAATTCTAATCAATAAAAATACATGGATATTGAGTTTTAAAAATATTTAAAACTGATCATTAAAATAAATAATCAATAGACTGATTATTACCCTTTCTCTACTTTCCTGACATTGGTGTTGATGGTATCTGACTCGATCAAACCATCGCGTAAACGAATGATCCGGTGCGCATATTGAGCGATGTCATCCTCGTGCGTCACCATGACAATCGTATTTCCTTTTTTATGTAATTGGTCAAAAAGATCCATAATCTCATAGGAGGTTTTTGAATCTAGGTTACCTGTTGGCTCATCCGCTAATAAAATAGAAGGGTCATTCACAAGGGCGCGTGCCACCGCCACACGTTGCCTTTGACCCCCCGAAAGTTCGTTAGGCTTGTGCAGTGCACGATTATCTAAACCGACCCCACGTAAAGTTTCCATGGCAATTTCAGTTCTTCTCGCTTTAGAGTACCCTGCATAAATTAATGGTAGGGCTACATTTTCAAGTGCGGATTGACGGGGAAGTAAATTGAACGTTTGAAAAACAAATCCAATTTCTTTATTCCTTACGGCGGCTAACTCATTTTCCGACATTTCAGAAACATCCTGTCCGTTAAGAATATATTTTCCGGTGCTAGGCGTGTCTAAACAGCCTACAATATTCATGAGTGTTGATTTACCAGAGCCTGAGGGTCCCATAAAAGCCACATATTCGCCTTTGTTGACGGAGATATTGATGTTCTTTAACGCATCGATTACCTCTTCGCCCATTACGTAGCGTTTGGAAATATTTTGGGTCTCAATTATTTTAGTCATGTGTAAAATCTATAATTCATTCAAAAATACATCCAAAGTTTGAAAGTATCTTGAGTTTTAGACAAAAGATACAAGCGGGGGATAAAGTGGGATATAGGTGGATAAGAGGTTTGATTCCTGCGCACGTTTTTTTAGCTTTGTCGGAATGAAATATATTCCTGCCTTAGATGGGGTTCGAGCCATCGCTATTTTATTGGTCTTGGTTTTCCATTGGTTTCCGGAGGGAGTTGGAATTAATATTCTGCCAAATGGCCCCATAGGAGTCACCTTATTTTTTGTTTTGTCGGGCTATTTGATTTCCAATATCTTAATGGAGCAACAAACCAAAGCGCAATTTTTTCGTTCGTTTAAGAACTTTGTTATCCGAAGAGCCCTGCGTATTTTCCCCATTTACTTTTTAGTGTTGGCCGGTTTACTGATTTTAAAAAGAGTTTCTATTGTTATAAATACCGACTTTTATGAGCATCCATGGTATTATTGGGGATATATGTACAATCATTGGTTGGAGCAGCGGGCCAACTGGGCAGATACCTTGTCCCCGTATTGGTCGTTGTCGGTAGAGGAGCAGTTTTATGTCCTATGGCCTTTTTGTATTTTGTTAATTTCGAGTCGCTTTCGGGTCTATTTTTTATGGTTCTGCGTGGTATTTGGTATTGCTTTTAGGTATTATTCGGTGCATCTCCAACAAGGTATCGGGGTTTATATGTTGACCTGCGTGGATACCTTCGCTTGGGGTGCTTTATTAGCACATTACATCCGCGAAGGAAAATCTGCAGAAATAGCTGCGTGGGTCCGTCGATTGATTATTCCCGTCGTATTCTGTTTTTTAATGATTTGCCTAAAACACACGGACGCCGATTTAGTTAAACAATTATTTTTTAGAACGTTCACTTCCTTGGTGTCAGTAGCCGTGCTTTTTTATGCGATGCAACCTGGAAATTTTGCCAAAATTCTGTCAATCAGCCCTTTGCGACTCGTTGGCCAAATGTCGTATGGCATTTACCTCTACCACATGCTAGTCCCTGATTTATTTTTCAAAATAGCCGGGAAATTACACATCCCTATCCCCGAATTGCCTTTTAATATAGTCCCTTTTATTGTGTTATTTTCCTTTTCTTTTCTATCACTTAATTTGATTGAAAAGCCAATACAAAGTTTTAAAAGGTTTTTTGTTTCCTAAACCCCTGGCCCAACCCCATAAAAAAAGCCCGAACATGACGCTCGGGCTTTTTATGATCTAAAAAGAATTTTACAATCCTTTTGCTTTCTTAACGACTTCTTCCGCAAGGTTTTGGGGAACAAATTCGTAGTGAGAGAACGTTAATGATGCTGTAGCACGTCCTGAAGACATCGTACGTAAATCAGTTACGTAACCAAATAATTCAGAAAGAGGCACATCAGCCTTTAAGATTACAGCTCCTTGACGTGAATCCATACCCTTCATGATTCCACGGCGACGGTTTAAGTCACCTGTGATTGGACCAGTATACTCATCAGGAGTAACAACATCCACGGCCATGATTGGCTCCATCAATTTAGCACCTGCTTGTTTCGCAGATTCTTTGTAACCCATACGGGCTGCTAATTCAAATGATAATGAATCTGAATCGACATCGTGGAAAGATCCGTGGAATAAACGAACTTTCATAGAATCCATTGGATATCCTGCTAAAGCTCCCGTTTTCATTGCTTCTTCAAATCCTTTTTGAACCGCTGGAATAAATTCACGAGGAATCACACCACCCACAATATTATTAACAAATTCTAAACCTGGTTTTTCATCTTCTCTTGGCCCGATTTCAAATACGATATCAGCAAACTTACCACGACCACCGGATTGTTTCTTGTAAACCTCACGGTGTTCAGTTGTCTTAGTTAAAGACTCCTTGTAAGCAACTTGAGGAGCACCTTGGTTTACTTCTACATTGAATTCACGACGCATACGGTCGATGATAATTTCTAAGTGAAGCTCTCCCATTCCTTTGATGATGGTTTGACCTGTTTCCTCGTTAGATTCCACTTGTAAAGTAGGATCTTCTTCGATCAACTTAGTGATCGCTTTAGAGAAGTTATCAGCATCAGCCGCTTTCTTAGGCTCAATCGCATATCCAATCACTGGCTCTGGAAAATCCATTGCCTCTAATATAATTGGGTGTTTCTCGTCCGAAAGGGTATCACCCGTTTTAATATCTTTAAATCCTACTACTGCACCAATATCTCCAGCACCTAAACGAGGAATCGCATTTTGCTTATTCGCGTGCATTTGGAAAATACGAGAGATACGCTCCTTATTTCCTGAACGGTTGTTCAATACATACGAACCTGAATCTAAACCTCCTGAATAGGCACGGATGAAACATAAACGACCTACGTATGGATCTGTTGCAATTTTAAATGCTAAAGCTGCAAATGGCTCAGCCTCACTTGGTTTTCTTAAGATTTCAGCACCCGTATCTGGGTGAACTCCTTTTACTCCTTCTTTGTCCATCGGTGAAGGCAAAATAGCCATCACGTAATCCAACATCGTTTGAACACCTTTGTTTTTGAAAGATGAACCACAAAGCATTGGAACGATTTTCATTGATATAGTCGCCGCACGTAATGCCGCCAAAATTTCATCTTCTGTGATTGAGGTAGGGTCTTCGAAGTATTTCTCCATCAAAGTCTCATCAAACTCAGCCACTGCTTCTAATAATTTCTCACGGTATTCTGTCGCCTCTTCCAACATATCATCTGGAATGGGAACTTCCACAAATGTCATTCCTTTATCTGCTTCATTCCACTTAATTCCACGGAAGTTAACTAAGTCAACTACCCCTTCGAAACCATCTTCAGCTCCGATAGGCAATTGAAGTGGCACCGCATAACTACCTAACATTTCTTTCACTTGCTTACACACGTTCAAGAAATCAGCACCCGAACGGTCCATCTTATTGACAAATCCAATACGAGCTACATTGTAGTTATTCGCCAAACGCCAGTTGGTCTCCGACTGTGGTTCAACGCCATCAACCGCCGAGAACAAAAATACTAGACCATCTAATACACGTAAAGAACGATTTACCTCTACGGTAAAATCTACGTGGCCCGGAGTGTCAATAATGTTGATGTGGTAATCTTGATCGCGGTATTTCCAACCTACTGTTGTCGCCGCTGAAGTGATCGTGATCCCACGCTCCTGCTCTTGCTCCATCCAGTCCATGGTAGCCGCTCCATCATGTACCTCACCTATTTTGTGAGAAACCCCAGCATAATAGAGAATACGTTCTGTTGTGGTGGTTTTACCAGCATCAATGTGCGCAGCAATACCAATGTTTCTAGTAAATCTTAAATCGCGTGCCATTTTTAAATTTAATTATGAAATGTTTTTTTTAACTCTATTTTTAAATGATCAAGTACTTGGACAACAAAACAATATGTTTTCGTTTTAGTACTGATTTAGGGGTGCAAAATTACTGAAACTTATATTAAATACAAAAGTTTTTCTAGATGTTTAAGAGCTTTTTACAATTAGTTTATCCTAGGCTCTGTGGAGCTTGCCAATTTCCACTTTTAGTGTCGGAAGATTTTATCTGTACGAGCTGCCGATTGGACCTGCCAAAGCCAGGTTTATTTCTGCCTACGCCTAATTGGATTACAGCAAAATTTGACGGGTTATTTGATTTTAAAGATGCCAACGCCTTTTTTTTATTTTCTGAGGGAAGTCGAGTTCAGCACCTCATGCACGAGGTTAAATACAAGGGGCATTCCGATTTAGGTGAGTTTTTGGGTTTTTGGTGTGGCAAAGAGTTACAAAAAGCCCATTCATTTATTTTTTATGATGCCATGATCCCTATTCCTCTTTTTGCTAAGAAACTAAGCGAAAGAGGATATAATCAAGCCGCTTGCTTAACGAAAGGTATCCAAAAAGCCACCGGATTGCCATGTCTTGAACATGTATTAATTCGTAAAATTCAGAGTAAATCTTTGGTAGGCCAAAATAGAGTTCAGCGGTATGAAACTCTTTCAGATGCTTTTGGGATAGAAAATGAGGAGTTAATTAGGGGCCAACATATTTTAATAGTGGATGATACCTTGACGACAGGAGCGACCTTTTTAGCGGCAGCCGAAAAACTAAAAACCGCCGGCGCAAGAGAAATTTCTTTTCTTGCACTGGCGGCTTTAAAATAAAAGCGATTATTTATTTAATCCTGCTGAAATCATAGCACAACGGAAACCAATGGTTGCCGTAGCAGAATCTTGATCCAAGAACCTACGAGAACCTGGAGCTAACCAATAAGAAATATCAGCCCAAGAACCTCCTTTATAAACTCTAGATTTATTGTCAATTAATGAATTGTTATTCTTGCTATCGTAGCGAGATGCTTTGTCTAATTTGTCATTTCTGCGCACAGGATTTAGGTCGTTGAAATCTTGAAAAGATAATGGACGATATAAATCCATCACCCACTCATTCACATTTCCTGCCATTTGATATAAACCAAAATCATTCGGAGCATATTTGTAAATTTCTGCCGTTATGATTGCTCCATCATTTGATTTCCCTGCAATACCGGCGTAATCACCGCGTCCACGTTTGAAATTGGCCAACATAGTTCCTCTGCCTTTTCCGCTAGATTCTCTTAATGATGGACCATCCCAAGGATAAATTCGTTGGTTTGCCTGGTTTTCATCTTGCTGCTGGGTTCCAATCATCGCCTTGGCTGCATATTCCCATTCCGCTTCTGTAGGCAATCGATAAGATGGTAAAATACGTCCTGATTCAATGCTTACTCTGGCAGGAGCATTAGCTCTAGTCGCAGCTGAAGCTGTTGCCGCACCCGTCTTAGTCGCTTTTGGAGCTTTTGTTTTTGCATTTCCTCCGGCTAAATTTTGGTTTACAACGGCCGTTCTCCACAAAGAATAATCGGTCGCCTGAGTCCAAGAAATTCCAACCACTGGATACATTCTAAATCCTGGGAATCTCAAATATTGTTCAACATACGGGTCATTAAAGGCTAAATCATTGCGCCAAACAGTTGTGTCTGGCAATGCCGCCTCATAAAAATCTAAGGTTGAATCTTTTTGAACTGAATATAAATATTCTAAATAATGTACGTTGGCAATTTCCGTTTCATCCATGTAAAATGATTGTACAGAGACTGTACGCTCGATATTATCATGTGTTCCCATCACGTCTTCTTCGATAGACCCCATGGTAAAACGACCTCCTTCAATAAAAACTAAGTTAGGTCCAATCAGCTGTCCTGTGAATTTTTTATCAACCTGAAATCCCGCTTTTTGATTGTATGCAAGACCGGTTACAGAAGAAGAATTTCCAATGTTAACGCTATTAGGTTTGCCGCCTAAACTTCCACCTAATTTACTTCCAATGCCGCTTGGGCAAGAGGTCATTAGCACCGCGATGCCGCAAAGGCCTAAAACAAATTTTAATTTAGCAATCATCTATATGTTCTTTTCTACAGAATTTGAAAAACAAAGGTATGAAATTCAAGCAATTTGCTCAAAATTAACCTAAAATATCTATCAAAATACTATTTAAATCTTTTATTGTACTTACTTTTTCTACTTGGAGGATCAATTTGCCCCCTTTATCACGCAGTTGGCAACCTCCTTTTTTGGTATTTACAAACTGAATAACTTGGCCAATGATTGTTGTACCTGCATTTGGCTGCGCCTCCATAGAAACGAAATACAATTTCAAAATATTGCCTTTCAACGTAATTTTTTCTATTCCTAGTACCTGCGCTTTCCAGCGACATGCCACTAATTCGTACATATCTCGTACTTCTGTTGGCCATTCCCCAAAGCGATCTTTCACCTCAGCCATAAATTCATCCAACTCTTTTTCGTTCTCTATTTCGTCTAATCGGGTATATAAAGCTAAGCGCTCTGAAATGCTGCTAACATAGTCTTCTGGAATTAGCACTCTTAAATCGGTTTCGATTTGGCAATCTACTTTTAGAGCTTCCGCAGCAGCACCTAAATCCGTCTCAAATAAACACTTAAATTCATTTTCTTTTAATTCTTGGACTGCCTCATCTAAAATCTTATGGTACATGTCATATCCCAAATCATTAATAAATCCACTTTGTTCTCCTCCCAACAAATTTCCAGCGCCTCTAATATCGAGGTCGCGCATCGCTACCTTGATTCCGTCTCCCAAATCCGCAAATTCTTCTAGGGCACTTAATCTTTTTCTAGCATCGCTCGTTAATGAGGCTAAGGATGGAGTGGCGAGATAGCAATAAGCTTTTTTGTTAGATCTACCCACGCGGCCACGCATCTGATGTAAATCGGAAAGGCCGAAATGGTTTGCGTTCAAGATATAAATGGTGTTAGCATTTGGAATATCTAATCCGGACTCAATGATGTTAGTCGCCACAAGCACATCATAATGTCCTTCGATAAACCCGAGCATAATTTTTTCTAATTTATCGCCTTCCATTTGTCCATGCGCAACGCCTATTTTAGCATCGGGAACTAATCGTAAAATCCGGTTGGCCGTGCTCTCCAAATCACTGATTTTATTGTGTACCACAAAAACTTGGCCTCCTCTGGCTAATTCACTTCGCACGCCATCCCTTAAAATTTCATCGGTCATGACCACTAATTTTGTTTCAACCGGTTGGCGATTCGGTGGAGGTGTAGCAATGATGGATAAGTCGCGAGCCCCCATCAAAGAAAAATGCAAGGTCCTAGGAATGGGCGTAGCGGTTAAGGTAAGCACATCCACATCTACGCGCATTTCTTTTAATCGGTCTTTAACTTTAACTCCAAATTTTTGTTCTTCGTCAATAATCATCAAGCCTAGATTTTTGAACAGCACGTCTTTATTGACCAGTCGGTGGGTTCCAATAAGGATATCCGTTTCTCCGGTGGCTACCCGAGCGAGTGTTTCACTGATTTGTTTACTTGATTTGAAGCGATTAATGTATTCCACTTTGCAGGGGAATGCGGCCAATCGTTCATGAAAAGTTCTAAAGTGTTGCATCGCCAGCACCGTCGTGGGCACTAAGACAGCCACTTGCTTAGAATCTGCCACGGCTTTAAAGGCGGCTCTAATGGCTATTTCGGTTTTGCCAAAACCTACATCCCCACACACCAAACGGTCCATCGGATGCGGCTTTTCCATATCCATTTTTACATCGGCCGTGGCTTTTGCTTGGTCTGGCGTATCCTCATATATGAAAGAAGATTCTAATTCAGCCTGTAAATAGGTGTCGGCTGAAAAGGCAAATCCTCTGGCGGTTTTTCTCTTGGCATAAAGCGCAATTAATTCTTTCGCGATATCTTTTACCTGCCTTTTTACTTTTGATTTTTTATTGTCCCATTCGGGGGAACCCAGCTTGGACATGCTTGGTGGCGCCCCATCTTTCCCTGAATATTTAGAAATTTTATGCAAGGAATGAATGGATACCGACAACACATCGTCATCTCGATAGATTAATCGGATGACTTCTTGTTCTCCATTGGATGTGTCGATGATATTTAAACCTGCGAAACGACCGATGCCATAATCCACGTGAGTCACAAAATCACCTACCTGTAAACTTCGTAATTCCTTTAAGGTTAGGGTTTTATTTTTTGAGAATTTATTTTTTTCCTTGAAGCGATTAAATCGATCAAAAAGTTGGTGATCGGGATAAAAGGCGATTTTTGTTTGCTCGTCGACAAACCCTTCTCTTAGTGTAATTTGGATCGTTTTGAACTGAATGGCGGAATTTATTTCATTGAAAATGACCTCCAGTCGTTCTAGTTGGCGCGCCGACTCCGAACAAATAATATTTTGAAACCCTAAACTTTGGTTTTCTAAAAAAGCAGCGGCCAAGCGTTCAAAATCTTTTTGATAGGCTCCTGGGTTTTTTGATGGATAGGGAATGAGTGTGGCATTCTTGAAAAAAGTACGCTTGCCAAATTCCACAAGCGTAAATCCACTCAGTGATTTTTTAATTTCTTTCTTCGTTTCCCAACGTTCACTGGGATCCGATATAATTTGGATATTACCACCCCCAGAGGATTTTATTCGCTCAAAATCTTCTGTTGCTCTCTCAAAATTAGTTTCAATAATTTCAAATAATGCCCCAGGATCCTTAATCCAAATACTTGTTTTTGCAGGTAAAAATGAGAAAAAAGTTTCTCTAGTTTCTTGCACTAATTTTGTTTGCACATCGGGAATAAGGTGCATGGCTGAAACCGATTGAATGGACAATTGGGTTTCGGGATGAAAGGTTCGAATACTATCTACTTCATCACCAAAAAAATCAAGCCGATACGGAAATTCAGCGGCGTATGAAAACACATCTAAAATTCCTCCACGCACTGAATATTGACCCGCTTCATAGACAAAATCGGTCCGTTCAAAATCATATTCATTTAATGTCTCTGCCACAAAAGTGGGATCAATTTTATTACCCACTCGGATCGAAAGTGTATTTTTTACAAGGGATTTTCGATTAATCACCTTATCGGTTAACGCCTCTGGATACGTGACTAAAACCAATAATTGGTCATGGTAATTACTCAAGGTATTAAGTACCTCGGCCCGCATGAGCACATTCGCGTTGTCTACATCTTCCCACTCATAGGGTTTTTTGTGTGACATAGGAAAAAGCATGACAGCTGGATCACCCAAAAGGGATTGCAAATCGTTTAAAACATAATGGGCTTCTTCTTTTCCTTCACAAACAATTAGAAGAGGATTTTTTTCTTGGCTTAATGCGGCGATTAAAACGGTGTCTAAAGCTCCACAAAGTCCTTTGATGTAAAATAAACTTCCTTTTTCAGCGACAGAAATTTGCTGTGAAATTGTTTGAACAATCCCATCTGATTTATATAACTGGAGGAAATCTTTTACAATCATCGTGTCCCTAAATCGGGTAAGAAATTTAAAATTAGGATTGCAAAGGTAGAAAAATTTATATCTTTGTGCATCCACAAAAAGGGGTGCCTTGAAAAAAGGCTGAGATTATACCCATTGAACCTGATACGGATAATGCCGTCGAAGGGATTTTGTAGAGTTTTTAGCACTAAAAACTCAAAAAAATCAAAAAATAAGGGTTATTGTTAAATCATACGGGATTTGACTCCTTTGCCTGTTGTTACTATTTCAAAATGAAAAAGTTAATGACATTGTTTGTTTTATTTGTTTCTCTACAGCAGATCTATGCGCAAAAGATTCGTGGCCAAGTTGTAGACCAGGAATCCAAAAATCCCTTGTGGGGCGCTTCTGTTTCTATTCTAGGAAGTCCCAATGGGACTATTTCGGATGCGAATGGCTACTTTTCTATTAGTACGCTAGCTCAAAAAAACACACTTAAAATTAGTTTTATAGGCTACGAGCCGGTCGAGATTTTAGCAGAGAAAGCATCTCGCGTCGAATTAAAACGCTCAAGTTTTTTACAAGACGAGGTGATGGTGAAGTCGCTACGGGCGGATGAAAATTCTGCGATGGCTTTTTCAAATGTTTCTGCGGCGGAATTGGGTAAAAATAACCTGGGTCAAGATATGCCCAATTTGCTAAATTTTACACCTTCTGTCGTGACTACCTCTGATGCGGGTGCGGGAGTTGGGTATACAGGAATTAGAATTCGGGGTTCAGATGCGACGCGGGTTAATGTGACGATCAATGGGATTCCGGTGAATGATTCTGAATCTCAAGGAACCTATTGGGTCAATATGCCGGATTTTGCGAGCTCAGTAAATTCGGTACAAATTCAGCGTGGGGTGGGAACGTCAACAAATGGTGCTGGTGCTTTTGGAGGATCGGTTAATATGCAAACGAATCATTTTGAAGAGAAGGCTTATGCGGAAATAAATGCTTCTGGTGGATCTTTCGGAACTCTGAAGACCACGTTGAAAGTGGGATCGGGGTTGCTGGGAAGTAAATTTACAGTGGATGGACGTTTGTCAAGAATCGTTTCGGATGGCTACATTGATCGTGCCTCTTCTAATCTACAATCGGCTTATTTGTCGGCCGCATATTTTGGCTCGAAAAGCTTTGTGCGTTTAAATTATTTTCTTGGTAAAGAGAAGACTTTTCAATCTTGGTATGGGACTCCTGAATCACGCATCAATGGTTCTGAATCCGATTTGCAAGCCTATATTGAGCGTAATTATTTATCGACCACAGAGGCAGATAACTTGTTGAAATCTGGTCGGACGTACAACTATTATACTTATGCAAACCAAACGGATAACTATGCCCAGGATCATGTGCAATTGTTGACAAATCATCGAATTTCCGCTTCCTGGAATTTAGATTTAAATGCCCATTATACTTATGGAAGAGGTTTTTTCGAAGAATTTAAGCCTCAAGCTGCTTTGGAAAAATATGGAATAAACTCAAAAATTAGTACGGATTTGGTGCGCCAAAAGTGGTTGGATAATGATTTTTATGGAACGACTTTTTCATTGCAATACGAAGGGTCTACCAAGTTTAAATTCAATTTTGGGGGTGCTTGGAATCGATATATTGGGAGACATTATGGGCTCATTGTGGAAGGGATATCCTTGCCTGTTTTCTTTAAAAATTATGAGTGGTATCGGAGTAGGTCTCAAAAGACTGATTTGAACTTCTATGCAAAAGCAAATTTGGTTTTGGCTGATCGTTGGAATGCCTATCTTGATTTGCAATACCGGACGGTGGGATACTCTATGTTGGGAACGGCGGATAAATTTTTGACATTAAATAGTCAAAATAGCTATCCATTTTTTAACCCTAAAGTGGGTTTGACGCATCAGATTTCAGACGAAGCAAAAATTTATTCTTCTATCTCTTTGGGTAGCAAAGAACCTAGTCGGCAAGATTTTGTAGACAATCCAAATTCCGCACCTCGCCCCGAATACCTACAGGATTATGAGCTTGGATATCAGCGCGCTGGGAAAAAATATGCCTTGCAATTTAACGGTTATTTCATGAAATATAAGGATCAATTGGTTCTCACGGGAGCTTTAAATAATGTAGGCGAAGCGATTCGCACCAATGCTCCGGATAGTTACCGGTTGGGCCTGGAGGCTTCTTTGAATTATCAAATTTTGGCACATGTTCTTTGGTCGGGAAATGTTACGTTGAGCCAAAATAAAATTCAGAATTTTAATGAGAAATTGACCGATTATGAAAATTATACTGAGGTCATCATCCCACATGGTTCAACCGATATCGCCTATTCACCAAATGTTATTGTCGGAAATTCGATTACCTATAAAAGAGGAGCATTTGAAGGAGCGCTTTTATCTAAATATGTGGGCAAGCAATATTTAGATAATACGTCAACGGAAAAGCGTTCATTGGCTGCTTATACCACTCAAGATTTGAGATTTAGCTATGTGTTTTCAAAACACATCAGTTCTACTTTATTGATGAACAATGTGCTGAATTCGATGTACTCGTCCAATGGATATACCTACAGTTACCTATATGCAGGCGAATTAACAACGGAAAATTTTCAATATCCTCAGGCGGGGTTCAACTTTTTATTGGGGCTCAATATTAGGTTTTAAGTAGTTTTCAATATGTTTAGCCTTGTTGGAAAACAAGGCTAAACCAAAATAACTATTCCACCAAATCCCATTTCCATCCCCATTTGGCCAGCCGGTAGCGAACAGAATACCATAAAACACCTAGGCCATAAATCGAGCTTCGTTTAAAATTGATCGACGAGGCTTCTTCGAAATATTTAGTAGGGCAGGTTACTTCGCCTACCTCAAATCCCTTCCAAAATAATTGCAACACCATTTGATTATCAAAAATAAAATCGTTGTCACATTTTGTGAACTGTACAGCTTCTAATGCTTCCTTGGAAAACGCACGGTAACCTGTGTGGTATTCGGAGAGTTTTTGATCAATTAATATATTTTGAAATAAGGTTAATAGACGGTTGGCAATGTATTTATAAATAGGCATACCCCCTTTTAATGCACCTTTTCCTAAAATTCTAGAGGCAAAAACTACGGGATATAAGCCATTGCCGATGATTGAAATCATGGCTTTAAGCAACATGGGCGTGTATTGGTAGTCGGGATGCAGCATGATCACAATGTCTCCACCTAGGGCAAGGGCTTTTGTGTAACATGATTTTTGATTTCCCCCATAGCCAAGGTTTTTATCATGCTGTACGATGTGTTTAATGCCAATTTTTTTCGCTACTTCTACGGTATTATCTGGACTATAATCATCCACTAAAATCACTTCATCCACCCAATCATGCGGTATTTCTTGATATGTTTTTTCTAATGTTAAAGCGGCCTTATAAGCCGGCATTACCACGATAACCTTTTTCCCTTCGTACATATTTTTTGGCTATTTTTTGCGACCTTTGTGTCGCCTTACGGTAAAATTAAATATTTATGAGCGAATCTCTATTTTTTCTTATTTTTTCAATCTTGGTCATAGCCGTCATGCTTGTGGATCTAGGAATTTTCAAAAAGGCGGGTGCCGCAGAGGTTACTTTTAAAGAGGCGGGTTTTTGGACGGGAGCTTGGGTACTTTTAGCGGTATCATTTTACTTTTTTTTGAGGCAATTTGGGGGTATGGTACATGGCATTGCCGATGTAGACGGATTAATTGCCGTTAAACAATTGTATGCTCCTCACATAGATTTGGGTAAGGGTGCATTTGAGGACCAACTAGCCATTTTTCAAAATAATTTATCGCTTGAGTTTATTACCGGATATTTGGTTGAATATTCGTTGTCGGCCGATAATGTTTTTGTCTTCATTTTAATTTTTAATTCCTTTGGTGTTCAAAAACGTTATTACAAAAAGATCTTGGTTTGGGGAATTTTAGGAGCGATCATTTTGCGTTTGATTTTCATCTTCTTGGGGGCGGCTCTGTTGCAAAAATTTGATTGGATCATTTATGTTTTTGGCGCATTTTTAGTTTATACCGGCGTGAAAATATTATTTACCAAACAACATGACGAGGAGATTAATCCAGCCGAACATCCCATCGTAAAATTCTTGTCTCGTTTCTTTAATGTATATCACCGGAATGTCATAGGCCGATTTTTCGTTCGGATGAAAACGGGCAAATTATTTATTACGCCTATTTTCGTGATTGTAGTTGTGATTGCTTTTACCGATATATTGTTTGCTGTAGATTCAATTCCTGCGATTTTCTCTATTTCTAAAGACCCCTACATTGTCTTTTTCTCCAATGTTTTTGCGGTCATGGGCTTACGCTCACTCTTCTTTTTCCTTTCGAGTTTGATGGGCTTATTTCGCTTTTTACCCACTGGACTCGGTGTGTTGTTGAGTTTCGTAGGTTTGAAAATGCTAGGTCATCATTACTTATCTGAAATCGGTTTTGGAACGCTTTCCTCTTTAGCCGTGATTGTCGGTATTTTAGCGACTAGCATTATTTTGAGTTTGCTTTTCCCTGAGAAGCAAGAAGTTAAATAGATTAAACCCACTCTTGAGTCATTTTTCGATATTGCAACGGCGGTACTTTCATCCATTGCTTAAACTGTTTATTAAAGTGTGATAAGTTGCCAAAACCACTTTCAAAACAGATTTCTACCATCGTTTTTTGGGTAGTTCTAAGCATTTGGCATGCATGCTTAATTCTGAATTCGGTCACAATTTCGACAAAAGTCTTTTGGGTTACCTTTTTGAAATAGCGACAAAAAGCTGTTTCTGTCATGTTGGCCAAATGGGCTACCTCATCCAAATGGACTTCTTGCGTATAGTGCGCAATGATGTACGCATATATTCGATTAATTCGCTCTAAGTCGATTTTAGAAACGGTATAGCCTCCTTCATTGGTGTCAATCGGCTGCACGTCCGCTCCGCCCATCGTTAAGGAATGTAAAATTTGTAGAAAAGCTAAGAGCCTAGGAAAAGGGGCTAATTCCTTTAATTTTAGCATTTCTCGGGCTACTTTATCTTGCGTCGGACCTAAAATAGTTAAGCCACCTTTAGCCCGATCAAACAATTGGCGAATGTTTTGACAGGCATCATTTTCAAGAAATTTATCTCCTAAAAAATCTCGTTTAAAATGAATAACAATGGCCTGAGCGGCATCTGATGTTTCGTCGGAGCCCAACCAATCATTTCGGTGGTTTTGCCAACAATGAGGTAAATTAGAACCTAAAAGCACTAAATCACCTGGGCTAAAATCAGAAATTTGGTTACCTATGAAACGCTTTCCTTCTCCAGAAATAATTAAGGTTAACTCAAGTTCAGGATGAAAATGATAAGGAGCATCAAATCGAGCTTGTACAATTTCTTTCAATTGGATCGGCTGATTTATATTTTCTGATAAATGTTCAAGGCTCGCCTTCATATTAATATTTTACCTCAATTTTTATACTTAATTGAATTTAGGATAAAATTGCATTATTTTTTACAAATTTTGACGTGGTTTTTGATTTTAATTCATATCAATTTTGTGAAAAATAAGAGCGATGTTATCAAATACTTACCCTTTAGAGTTAAATCAAATTGCTGATTTTCAAAAAAACGGACATGTTTTCTTAGAAAATGTCCTTCCTGTTGATGAGCTAAAACCCTACCGAGAAGCCATTCGTGCTTGGGCCGTTGATTTCAAAAAAAATCAAAAACCGATGGAAGAAAGGGACACGTATGGCAAGGCATTCTTACAAATGATGAACCTATGGGAAGAAAATGAATTGATTAAACAATTTTCATTAGCTAAAAGATTTGGGAAAATAGCAGCCGATTTATTGGGTGTAAAGAATGTACGCTTATATCATGACCAAGCCTTATTTAAAGAACCTGGTGGAGGCTTAACTCCTTGGCATCAAGATCAATATTACTGGCCGATGGACACCGACAAAACAGTCACGATGTGGATGCCTTTGGTTGATATAGAGGATGGAATGGGTATGTTGACTTTTGCTTCAGGCAGTCAGCATGTTAGTCTTCCACCGATAGGAATTTCGGATGAGTCTGAAAAAATGATTAGTGAATTTGTCGCAAAGCATAAATTTCCGATTGTCGCCCAAAAAACGATGAAAGCTGGTGATGCCACCTTTCATCGCGGTTGGACTTTACATGCCGCCCCTGGAAATGAAACCACCCACATGCGGGAGGTGATGACGTTGATTTTTATGGATGCCGACATGCGCGTGACGGAACCCAAGAACCCAAATCAAGAGGCCGATCGGCTGCGTTGGTTCCAGGGATTAGCTCCGGGTTCTTTAGCTGCTTCCTCGATTAACCCCATTATTTAAGGTCTGGACAGTCACATGATTTTTTCTTAAAAAGGGACCACTTTTTCTTGTAAGGCTTTTGCTTATAGCGATTGCTCGCGCAAGAACCTGCCAGAAAAAATACACAGAGCAATATCGAAAAATACCGCATTATTTTAATTTAGATTTTAAATAAGTGATGGCCATATCCCAAGCTGCCTCAGTAGATGCTTTGTCATAAATAGGATTTGAAGGATTGGCAAACCCATGGTCTGCATCAAAACTTTTCATGGTTAATTTTTTCCCAGCTAGTTTCATATTCGCATCAAAATCAGCCACCACTTGAGTCGAAATGAATTTCTCTTTCCCTGCAAACAATCCCAATACATCTGTTTGAAGTAATTTTAATTGCTCCACATCTTTTACCGGCATGCCATAATACATCACGCAAGCCGCGGCTTGTTTCCCATTTAAAATGGAGGCCTTTAAAGATAATGCGCCACCAAAACACCAACCTACCGTGGCGATTTTTGCTTTGGGCCCAACATATGAAATGGCTCCTTTTATAATGGATTCTAATCTGGCTGGATTGGCTCCTCCCATTAGTTTACCTGCCTCTTCCCGGCTAGTAGCCACTTTTCCATCATACATGTCTAAAGCCAAAACGTTAACATTACCTAAAGTCGAGTAAAAATGCTCGGCTTCTCTTTTGATGTGGTCATTTAAACCCCACCACTCTTGGAATACAAATAAGGTATATTGTGTAGGTTTAGCTGCTGGGATATAAAAGCCTTTAGCCATGGTTCCATCGGGAGTATTAAATTCAACCATCACGCCACCCGCTTTACTCACATGCTTATAGGCTTTAGGTAGCGCATGTGATTTCATAAATGCCTTATTGGAGGCCATCAATTGCATTTGATCTTTGGTCGAAAAGCAAATAGACTGAGCAAAAAGCATGTTGGTCATGAAGGCTAACAATGCAACTAGGGTAATTTTTTTCATCATGTTGAAGGATATTTTAAATATTTTTTATAAAAATAATCGAAAATTTATGATTTGAAGTAACTTTGACATTACCTATAATAAAATACAACACTATGAAAAAGTTTTTGTTCGGTATAAGCCGAATTATTTTTGCAGTTTCTTGTTTAACTCTCCTGTTTTTCCAACAAGTTAACGCTCAGGATAAAAACCCACTCTTAGGGAAAAAAGTCCTTGTTTTTTCTTCCACCAAAGGATTTCGCCATGGCTCTATCGGATCCGGTAAGACGGCTTTATTGAAAATGGCTAAGGAGAAAGGCTTTCAAGTGGATACTACTGAAAATGCAACGGTATTTACTGAAAATAATTTGAAACAGTATCGTGTGGTTGTTTTCTTAAACACTACAGGAAATATTTTAAATGATGCTCAACAAAATGCGTTTGAGCGTTTTATTCAAGCGGGTGGCGGATATTTTGGGATTCATTCAGCTACGGATACGGAGTACGATTGGCCTTGGTATGGTAAATTAGCGGGAGGATATTTTGCCTCACATCCGGGAAGGCCAAATGTACAAAAAGGTAAAATGAATGTTGTGGACAATGCACACATTTCTACTGCCCACATGTCAGCATCATTTGATCGTACAGATGAGTTTTATGACATTAAAGAATTTAATAAAGACGTTAAATTATTGGTGACAGTTGACGAAAAATCATATAAAGACGGTAAAATGGGTGATTTTCACCCGATGGCTTGGTACCATGAATATGATGGTGGTCGTGCATTTTATACCAACTGGGGTCACACGAATGAGACATTTTCGGAGGATTTGGTGCTTAAGCATATTTGGGGGGGACTTCAATATGTATCTTCGGGACCCGATCAAAATTATAAGAAGAAGTTAAGAACCGAATTGGCGCCAGAAGATAATCGTTTTACGAAAACTATTTTGGATCGTAGTTTAGATGAGCCTATGGAATTAGCGGTGGCTAATAGTGGTAAGATATTTTATGCAGAGCGTAAAGGGAAGTTGAAAATGTATGATCCTAAAAAAGGCAAGTCTAAAGTGATTGCTAACTTGAACGTTTATACGAAGCAGGAATATGGTTTGATGGGTTTGAATATTGACCCTAATTTTGATTCAAATAGTTTCATGTATTTGTATTACTCGCCGCCATCAGGTCAGCCCGATACTGCGCAACATTTATCTCGTTTTGTATATGATAACGTGAAAGATACTTTGCTAATGAGTACGGAAAAAATTCTGTTACGTGTTCCTGTTAAGCGTGTAGAATGTTGCCACACCGGCGGTTCTATTGCTTGGGATAAGGTTGGAAACTTATATTTGTCCACGGGAGATGATACAAACCCATTTGCATCGAATGGATATAGTCCAAGTGACAATCGTCCAGGCCGATCGGGTTGGGATGCCAGATCGACGAGTTCAAATACGAATGATTTAAGGGGTAAGATTTTACGAATTAAACCCACTGCTGAGGGAGGTTATACGATTCCAGCGGGTAACTTATATCCCGAGAAAATTTATCATGCTAAGCAAGAAATATATGTGATGGGTAATCGGAATCCATACCGTATTTCCGTGGATCAGCGTACCGGTTATTTGTATTGGGGAGAGGTAGGTCCAGATGCTGGCGAAGCTTCCAAGAAATTCGGTCCTCGTGGGCATGATGAGGTAAATCAAGCGCGTGAGGCTGGATATTTCGGTTGGCCTTTATTTGTGGCGGACAATCGTCCATATAATCAACGTGATTTTAAAAACGATAGTACATGGGCCGTATTTAATCCACGTGCCCCGATCAACGATTCACCACATAACACAGGTTTTGCACATTTGCCTCCTGCACAAAAAGCATTCATTTACTATCCATATGTGGACTCTCCCGAGTTTGGTCCTGTGGTAGGAAAAGGGGGTCGAAATGCGATGGCAGGCCCTGTTTATTATAGAGATGACTATCCAGCAGAATCTAAAACTAAATTTCCTGCCTATTATAATGGTAAATTAATCGCGTATGATTGGGCAAGAGATTTAATTTATACGGTGTCCATGAAGGAAAATGGTGATTTTTCAAATATGGATCGCTTCTTGCCATCGATTCCTTTTTCACATCCGATGGATATGCAATTTGATAAAAATGGTACACTTTTCGGTCTTGAATATGGTCCAAATTGGTTTGCACAAAACGATGAGGCTGTTTTATATAAATTGGAATATAATCCTGGAAATCGTAAACCATTGGCCTTAGCTTCTGCAGATAAAAAAGTGGGTGCAACTCCTTTAAAAGTGAAGTTTTCGTCAGCAGGATCTCAAGATTATGACAATGATAAAATTACGTATTCATGGAACTTTGGCAACGGACAATCAAGTAATGTAGCTAATCCAGCCATTACTTTTTCTAAGTCGGGTGTATATGAAGTTTCCTTAAAGGTAAAAGATTCGCAGGGAAATGTGAGTACATCCCAACTGACCATTCGGGCAGGGAATGAAGTTCCTGAGGTGGAAGTGGCAATTGAAGGCAACAAGACCTTTTATTGGAATGATAAACCTGTCAAGTATAAAGTTTCGGTTTCAGATAAAGAAGATGGAAGTTTAGCGAATAAAAAAGTAGCAGAGGAAGATGTGATGGTGAGTGTCAATTTCTTAGATGGCTATGACAAAACGGTCATTGCACAGGGGCATCAAGCAAATATATCTTTTTCAACAGGAAAGAGATTAATGGACTTGTCTGATTGTAAGGCTTGTCATGCTGTAGACAAAAAGTCGATAGGACCTTCTTACCTAGATTTAGGGAAAAAATATAAGGCAAATGCTCAGACGATAGACATGCTAGCGAAGAAAATTATCAACGGTGGTGGTGGTGTTTGGGGCGAGCAAGCGATGGCTGCGCACCCTCAAATTTCATTAGGGGATGCGAAGGAAATCGTGAATTATGTATTAAGTCTATCTGACAAGAAGAAAGTATCCAAGCCGGTCGTTGGCGAATATGTTCCTCAAGATAAAGGAAAGGCGGGTACTTATTTATTTGCTGCAAGTTATACGGATAAAGGAGCAGGTAAACTAGGTCCAGCGACGGGTCAAAAAGTTGTGGCGCTTCGTAACCCAACCGTAAAAGCCGTGGATTTCGACCAAGTTTCTAAAGGATCTAAATATAAAGTTGACGGACTAGGAGAAGTTTTAGTTGCTACAGGTGATAAAGGTTTTGCTAAATACAGTGGAATCGACTTGACTGGAATAAAAAATATCTCCTTTATGGGATTATACATGCAAGGTCAAACTGTTGGCGGAACTCTTGAGTTAAGAACGGGAAGTCCAACGGGTAATCTAGTAGGATCTGCTGAAATAAATGCGTCGAATAAATTCAATATTCCTGTTCATATTTCAGGTGTACAAGATTTGTATTTTGTCTTTGTGAATCCAAAAGGAGGAGACGGAGCATTATTTGGCGTGAAGGATTTCTTATTTGAAAACTAAAATTCAAGCGTAATTCATCATAAAAAATGGCCCTAAATTTTAGGGCCATTTTTCGTTATTTTTCTGAAAGCTCTAGCCATCGGGCTTCTTTTTCTTCCTGAGCGTTTTTAATTTCTTCAATTTGAGTAGCCCATTGACTTAATATTTGAAAGTCCTCATGACCTGCATTCAATTGTTCAATGAGGCTTTGTTTTTTTTGTTCAAGGTCTTGTATTTCTATTTCTAATGTTTCAAATTCCTTTTGTTCTTTGAAACTTAATTTACTCACTTTCGTTTTTGAATTCTCCGTGGATGGTGCTTTCACAGGACTGGGTTTGTTGGCCCCCGAGTTATTTTCTGTTTGATTCTCCAATGAAATCCGATAATCAGTATAATTTCCATTAAAGAATTTAACTTCTCCTTCTCCTTCCACCAGGATTAATTGGTCCACCAAATTATCCATGAAATAGCGATCATGAGAAACCAATAGTAGGCAGCCCTGGAACTCCGATAAAAAATCTTCTAGGAGTTGGAGCGTGTCTAAATCAAGGTCATTGGTTGGCTCATCCAAAATCAAAAAATTCGGATTTTTGACTAAGACACGCATGAGTTGCAAACGCTTTTTTTCACCTCCAGAAAGTTTCTCAACAGGCGTATATTGCTGAGCGGTAGGGAATAAAAACTTACTCAAAAATTGGCTCGGACTTAGCGATTCATTTTTACCGTAAGGGATAACTTCTGCTATTTCCGTGATGGTGTCGATGACCCTTTGTTCAGGCTTGAAATCAAAAGGAATTTGGGTATAATAACCAATCACTAGTGTTTCACCAGGATCAATCGTTCCCGCATCTGGTTTTTCTAAACCGGTAAGGAGTTGGAGGAAAGTGGTTTTCCCAGCTCCATTTTTGCCAACGATACCTATTCGGTCTTTTTTCTTGAACGTATAAGTAAACTCATTGATGATTTTTTTATCCCCCCATGCTTTTTGAAGCCCGTTGATTTCAATGATTTTATTTCCTAGTCGGGACATTTGAATATTTAGCTCTAGCTTACTGTCATCCAGTTTCTTGTGAGCCATTTCATCGATTTCAGTAAATGCATCGATTCGGTATTGCGCTTTGGTTCCTCTTGCTTTAGGTTGCTTGCGCATCCATTCGAGTTCCTTGCGGTATAGGTTTTTTGCTTTTGATATGCTGCTCGCCTCAGATGCTTCTCTTTCGGCCTTCTTTTCTAAAAAATAGGCATAATTGCCCTCGTAGGTATATAAGGTTCCTAGGGCAAGTTCGAACATTTTATTGCATATTTTATCTAGAAAATAGCGATCGTGAGATACGACTAAAACGGTTACATTGGGACCTGAAAGTATTCCTTCTAGCCATTCAATGGTCTCGATGTCCAAGTGGTTAGTAGGCTCATCCAAGATCATAATGTCTGGACTTTCAATCAATAATTTTGCTAGCGAAAGGCGTTTTTTTTGACCTCCTGAAAGCGTAGACACTTTTTGGTCTCCATCAGGAATGCCTAACCTAGTAATGATTTGCTTAGCCCTCGCTTCATAATCCCATGCATTATGTGTTTCCATTAAAGCAAAGGAGTCTTCAAGCTCCTTCGAATCACCGGAAAGCATGGCTTTTTCGTAAGCCTTAATGGCAACGGCGGAGGGCAAATCATCTGAAAAAAGATAATTTAGGACCTCTTCATTTTCAGAAAAAATGGGGTTTTGAGGTAAATAACCAACACGAATACCCTTTCGGATGGATATTTTTCCATCGTCAGGCGTTTGCATTCCCATCAATGTTTCCATTAATGTGGTTTTACCGGTTCCATTTTTGCCAATTAAGGCAACTTTTTCACCTTTTTGTAGGCCAAAGAACAGACTTTTAAAGATCCATCTTTCTCCGATGTTGCGTGAAACATTTTCCGCCGATAAGTAATTCATACGATTGTGTTAGTTGAATTCAATTAAGAATTCGATTCAAGGGCTTCTTCCCTCATTTTTTTTCTTAGGACTCTTCCGGATACCCAGATACTGATTTCATACAATCCTAAAAGTGGAAATGCCACTAAGAGTTGTGAAATCACATCGGGTGAAGGGGTGATGATCGCTGCGACTATTAAGATCACAATCATCGCATGCTTTCGGTATTCCCTCATGAAGGAAGGTGTAAGAATTCCCACTTGGGATAACACAAAAGCCACCATGGGCAGCTGGAATGTTAATCCACACGCAAGCGTTAGCATGGATAATAAAGAGATATAATCATTAACGTCAAATTGATTTTGAATTGTTGCATCCAATTTAAAGTTGGCTAGAAAGTTGATCGCCATAGGAGCCACCACATAATAACCAAAGGAAACCCCCATAAAAAATAAGGTAGATACCCAGAAAACGGCTCCTTTCGCCGCTTTTAATTCCTTATTTTTTAAACCGGGCTTAATGAATCTCCAAAGCTCAAAAAATGCATAAGGGAAGGAAAATAATAATCCTACAATAATGGATTGTGTTAATGCCATCATAAATTGACCTGAAACCTCTCTACTTTGCAAGATGAAGTCCGCTTTTTGCATACATAAACTGGTCCAGCCTGTGATATCAGCTAAATGACATAGGACTAAATTGGTCGCAAAGTCGACCTTAGTTGGCCCCATAATAATGGTACCAAAAATCTCATTTCTAAAAATCCATGCGGCAATGGTAAAAATCAAAATCGCAGCAATGGATCGCATGATGTGCCAACGTAATTCCTCTAAATGGTCTAGAAACGACATTTCAGTCCCATCTTTCTCTTCTACGTCGTCGTCAAAATCATTTTCCCAGTCTTGGTCTGTGGCCATATTCTATCTTATAAATAAAGTGGGAATTGTTTAACCCACTCGTTAACATCTCCTTTAATCTGTTTTAAAACAGATTCATTATCATGGTTCATCAGGGCTTTGTCGATCATTTCGACAATCTGACTCATGTCATTTTCTTTTAATCCGCGTGTGGTCATTGCAGCTGTACCTACTCGCATTCCTGAAGTCACAAATGGTGATTTATCATCAAATGGAACCATGTTTTTATTGATGGTAATGTCCGCTTGAATTAATGTATTCTCAGCTAATTTACCACTAAGACCTTTGGGTCTTAAGTCAATCAGCATTAAATGGTTGTCTGTTCCCCCTGAAATAATATCATATCCTTTGCTTAGAAAAGCTTTCGCCATTGCTTGTGCATTCGATTTAACTTGTTGGGCATATTGTCCAAATTCAGGCGTCAAAGCTTCTCCAAACGCAACCGCTTTTGCGGCAATTACATGCTCTAAAGGTCCACCTTGGGTTCCTGGAAAAACAGCTCCATCGAGACAGGCCGACATCATTTTTAATTCGCCTTTTAATGTTTTGAATCCAAACGGGTTCTCGAAATCATTCCCCATCATAATTAAACCACCGCGCGGACCTCGCAACGTTTTATGTGTGGTGGTCGTTACGATATGGCAATGCTGCATTGGATCGTTCAATAAACCTTTCGCGATTAAAGCGGATGGATGTGAAATATCGGCTAATAAAATGGCCCCTATTTTGTCTGCAATAGCTCTTAAACGGGCATAATCCCAATCACGAGAATAAGCAGAAGCTCCACAAATTAATAACCTAGGATTTTCTTTCAAGGCAGTTGCCTCTACTTTATCCCAGTCAATTAAACCTGTTTCTTTTTCAACACCATAAAAAAAGGCTTGAAAATATTTACCTGAGAAGTTGACCGGCGATCCATGCGACAGGTGTCCCCCATGTGATAAGTCAAATCCTAAAATTTTATCTCCTGGATTTAAAAACGATAAAAAAACCGCTGCATTCGCTTGTGCTCCTGAGTGTGGCTGTACGTTAGCCCAAGTGGCGCCAAATAATTTTTTAGCACGCTCAATCGCAATTGTTTCCACAACGTCCACTACCTCGCAACCTCCGTAATATCTTTTCCCTGGTAAGCCTTCTGCATACTTATTCGTCAAAACACTTCCTTGAGCCTCCATCACCTGAGGGGAAGTAAAGTTTTCCGAAGCAATTAATTCGATGCCGAATTCTTGTCTATGTGCTTCTTCCTTAATTAATGAAAAAATTTCAACGTCTCGCTGGGTGGGAAATGTGCTAGCAGCCATGTAATAAATGTGGATTGAATTTCGTTTTAAAGAGTTTAAAATTACGAATTTTTAACGGAATAGAAAAACGATCATTCCCCATTTTTGAATAAATATCCCATGAGGTTCCGCTATTTTTTGTTAATTTTGAATCTTCAAAAAATGAGGGCGTGGCGATTTTAAAATTATAGAGAATGAAACTGAAATTAATCATTTTGCTTTTCTTGGGTTTTGTAGGATTTAGTGGCATGGCCCAAAAAATCACTCCGGCTAAATGGTCATGGACTTTAGAACCGGCAAACCCTAAGGTGGGTCAGACGGCTGAAATTATATTTAAAGTTAAAATCGATAAGGGCTGGTACTTATATTCATCTGATTTCGACAAGGAATTAGGGCCTGTGGTCACGACCATCAAGATCAAAGAAAACCTTGGAGTATCTGTTGACGGCCCTCTGCGTGCCATAAATCCACATTCAAAATTTGATAAAGAGATTTGGAATGGCACTTATACTTATTTCACTGAGGAAGGGGAATTTCGACAAACCGTAAAAATCACCTCGGATTCTTGGAAGATTGATGGATCTTATGATGCTCAAACTTGTTCAAATGAGAGCGGTTTATGTGTGCCAATTAAGGGTCCATTTCTGATAAGTTCTAGCCTAAGCACATCTTCTACTCCAGAGGATTCAAAAAAAAAAGCCTCTAATTCATCGGTAAAATTAACAGCACCAGAGGACGATCAGTCTTTATGGCAGTTTTTCTGGGTGGCGATGGGCGCCGGTTTGCTGGCCTTATTGACGCCCTGCGTATACCCACTAATTCCTATGACGGTTAGTTTTTTTACGAAACAACAAGGGGGTAAAAAACTGGCTTTTCTCTATGGTTTTTTTATTGTTCTTATTTATGTCTTCTTTGGTACCATTTTAGCATTTTTTGCTGGGGCTAGTTTTGCTAATTTTTTAAGTACACATTGGATTCCTAACCTTTTGTTTTTTGCTATTTTTATCTTTTTCGGTATTTCCTTTTTGGGTGCATTCGAAATTGTTTTGCCTTCTAGTTTGGTTAATAATGTAGATGCGAAATCTGATAAAGGCGGATTGCTAGGGGTATTCTTCATGGCATTTACGCTGGTTTTAGTTTCATTTTCTTGCACGGGACCATTAGCCGGATCCATATTAATTGCCTCATCTCAGGGAGTATTTTTAAAGCCCATCATTGGTATGTTAGGGTTCTCATTAGCCTTCGCCATTCCATTTACCATATTTGCCATTTTCCCAGGATTCATGCAAAAAATGCCTAAATCGGGCAATTGGATGAATGAGGTAAAAGTGGTGTTAGGCTTTTTAGAAATTGCTTTAGCTTTCAAGTTTTTAAGCGTGGCAGACCAGGTATATCATTGGCATTTATTGGATCGCGAAATATTTCTAGCCATTTGGATTGCTATTTTTACCGCATTAACCTTGTATTTATTTGGTAAAATTTCTTTGCCACATGATGGACCTAGCGGGAAATTATCTGTGCCCCGTGCGCTTTTTGCTACGGCTTTTCTTGCCTTCGTTATTTATTTAACTCCAGGGATGTTTGGTGCTCCATTAAAGGGTTTATCAGGGTGGTTGCCTCCTATGTCAAGCCAGGATTTTAAGGGTTCCACAGCATTAATTGAAGAAAGTAGTAATTCATCCCGTTCCAACTCGGCGGTTAAATACAGCGAATTTTTAAAATTGCCTCTAGGACTTACTGGCTTTTTTGATTTTGAGGAGGCTAAGGCTTATGCCCAACAAGTAGGCAAGCCTTTGTTTATCGATTTCACTGGACATGGTTGTGTGAACTGTAGGAAAATGGAGGAATATGTGTGGTCTGACCCAGCGGTATTGTCCATTCTGAAAAATGATTATGTCATCGTCGCGCTTTATTGTGATGACAAAACGGAACTCCCTGAAAATAAATGGTATGTGTCCAAAGTCGACGGCCAAGAAAAAAAGACCTTAGGAGATCAAAATTTAGATTTTCAAATTTCTAGATTCAATTCCAATGCCCAACCTCATTATGTGCTGTTAGATCCGCGAAAGGACGGAGATCCTATGGTTCCTCCGGTGGCTTTTGATGCGGATATTAATCATTTTATTTCGTTTCTTAAAAAAGGAATTGACGCCTATAAATCAAAGTAAATATGTCTTGGGGAGCCTATTCAGGAGTAATGATTGCCACAGGATTAAAATTTATCGCAGGGCCGATTACCGGATTTGGGCTAGGATTGACCTGGTATGAAACGGTTATTTTCACTTGGATTGGAGCCATGCTGACCATCTCACTCACCTTGAGCATGGGTAAATTAGTCATCGAATTTATAGGTCGATTTAGAAAGAAGAAAGCTATTTTATTTTCAAAGCGAGTGCGTTACGCCGTTCAGATCTGGCAAAAATTCGGAATTAAAGGGATTGCAGCGCTTACTCCACTGATTTTTACGCCGATTGGCGGAAGTCTATTAGCTTTATCTTTTAAGGTTTCTTTGCCTCGAGTACTCTTTTTTATGGCCATATCCTCGCTCTTGTGGGCCTTGCTCTATACGGGAGCGATTTACCAACTCACTTTTATTCGCGAGTGGTTTGGGCAATAAAAAAAGCCGGATAAACCGGCTTTAAAATATGGGTAGGGAAAGATTAATTTCCTTGGTTGATACTTTTTCCACTAAACATTTTCTCGCGAAGTGCATTTGCTTTTAACTCTAATTCTGGCTTAGCGTCATATTTATTTTTTAATTGAACTGCTGCACTATCTGGATGAACTCCATAAACATAAGCTTCGCCTTCGTTTAAATCTTTTTGCTTAATGGTATTGTTCTTTTGATAGTCACAAGCCGTTGCCATAAAGGCTAACGCTATAATCGGAAGTAATTTTTCTAATTTCATTCTCTTGTTAGGACAAATTGTTGGTACAAAAATAAGGCCAAATTTTGTATTAAAAAAGTCTATATGCTTCTAAGCCTTAGCTTTCCTCTAAATTTTTGATTTTCTCTGATAAAAATGACATTAATTCGGCGATATACTCCTCGCTAAAATTAAATTCAATTCCCGCTTTTGCATAAATTGATTTGATGGGTTCTGTATAGCCTACAGAAAGTGCATCTAAATAATTAGCTAGTGCTAGTTTTGGGTTTTGGCAATAATTTCTCCAAACAGCCAAGGCTCCTAATTGGGCTATCGCATATTCGATGTAATAAAACGGCACTTCGTATAAGTGCAATTGCTTTTGCCAAACATGGGATTTTATTTCTTCTAAGCCGGTCCAATCCGTCAACTGATCTGCAAATCTGGCCAATATTTCATTCCATTTTCCTTCTCTTTGAATCAGCGTATGGTCAGGATTTTCATAGATCCAATGTTGGTATGCATCGATCGTCGCCACCCAAGGTAAGGTTTCTAGAATATCTTCTAAGTGTTTTATTTTGGCTCTTTTGGCATCTTCCGGATTTTCAAAGTAGATATCCCACTCATCCATCGTGATTAATTCCATGCTCATGGAGGCAAGTTCAGCGACTTCAGATGGAAAATTTCGGAATGCATTCAGTGAAAGTTCCTTCGTTAAAATGGAATGGACTGCATGTCCCCCCTCGTGCAATAAAGTAACCATATCTCGTACCTGGCCTGCAGCATTCATGAAGATAAATGGAAAACCAGTTTCTTCTAATGGATAATTATATCCCCCAGGGTTTTTGCCTTTCCTTGAGTCTAAATCAAAGCGATCTAGTTTCACCATTTCCCTAAGGCAATCTCCTAAAAATGGGTCCAAGTTATCAAAAACTCGAATCGTTTTTTCCAATAACTCTTCTCCCGTTTTAAAGGGTTTCAATGGTTTGCGACCTAATGGATCCACTGATTTATCCCAGGGCCTGAGCGAATCTACACCTAAGGCTTTTTTCCTTTTGGAGGCTAATTCGTTTAATATGGGTTTGATTGTTTTTTCAACGGCCTCATGAAATTCAAAACAATCAGCAGGGGTGTAGTCAAATCTACCAAGGCTCGCAAAAGAAAAATCCCTAAAGTTTTCAAATCCAGCTTGTAGGGCAACTTTATTTCTTTTGCCTATTAATTCACTATAAAGCGAATTTAATTCATCTTTGATGCTGAGTCTTTTGGCCGCAATTTTTCGGTAAACGGTTTCTCTAAGATCTCGATCGGTCGATTCTAAATAGGCGCTGGCTTGTTGGAGCGTCTTTTCAACTCCGTCAATTTCCACCATCAACGCGCCAGTTAACGAACCATATTGAGACTCTAAGTTTTGTAATTCTGTAAACAAGGGTATATTCTCTTCCCTAAAAATTTCAATGGATTTTTTGATGCTTCTCAACATAATCGAAAAGCCTTTCGTATCTACTTGGTCTGATAATCCGGAATCAATCACTTTTTTGTTCCATACATCATCAAATACAGAAGCATTAGGCATAATTTCATTAACAAATTGCTGATAGCTTTTTTGTAAATTTTCGTTTTGATTATCGCAAGACATTTTGATATATCGCCAAGCAAAATTTTCAGATAGGTAGCTTTCAAGCTCAGATCGGTTCTTGCAAAAATCTTCGAGAGAAAGTAAATCAACAATTTCTTGTGCACTTATCTTTTCAAAATAAGGCAAAACACTTTCCCATGTGCTTAAAGAAAAGTCTTGGGGCAGTAAAGTTCGATGGATTATTTGCGGGGTGACCGTACGTTTTGTCATATATATTTTTTATTTTAATCTAAATTAATCACTACCCCATCACTCATTGGATGAGCCACGCAGGTTAAGATATATCCTTTTTTAATTTCATTATCGGTAAGTCCATCTTCTTCGTCCATGATCACTTGCCCACTGGTGCATAATCCCATACAGGCCGTACACATCCCTGCTTGGCATGAGTAAGGGATGTCGATATCCGCTTCCAAAGCAGCCTCTAATATGGTTTCACTCGGCAAGACGGTTACCGTATGTGTTTTCCCTTCAAAAATTAAGGTAACTTCTTGGGATTTTAGGCTTCCATCTTCCTCTGCTTTTGCTGTTTCCTCGCTTGCAGTAGATAAAAATAACTCTTTTAAAATATGGTTTTCTTGGACATCAAACATGGCCAACGATTTTTCTACTTCGCTCATCATTCCAGCGGGTCCGCATAAATAATAAAAGGCTGTAGGGATGTCGATGCCAAACTCTTGTTTTAAATAAAAAACCACGGATGCTTGGTTGATACGCCCCTTAAAACCAGGCCATGTGTGCGAGGGCTGGCTGATGACATGTATCATTTTGAATCGGGAACTATGTTGGGTTTCCAGTAATTCTAACGCTTTTTTGAATATAATTTGTTGTTCATTTCTAGACCCATAAATCAAATAAATATTCGCTTTAGGCTCGGAATGTAACACAGTTTTGATCATGGAAAATAAGGGAGTGATTCCAGATCCAGCGGCCACAAAAACATAAGTCTTGGTCGAATCTGCTTGGGGTTCAATTAAGAAATTACCCATGGGCTCAATGACTTCTAGGCTATCTCCCACTTTCAAATGGTCACATAAATAGTTGGATACAAGACCACCTTCAATCCTTTTGACTGTAATGGCGGGTGAGGTATCCGTTTTGGGGGATGATGAAAGGGAATAACTTCTCCTGATTTTTTGACCGTCAATTTCCGGAATAAGCGTAAAAAACTGACCCGAAATATACGATATGGTATTATGTATCGGATGCCAAAAATGGATGGTTTTGGTGTCAACGGTTTCTTCCGTAATCTCCTTTATGGTCAAATGTAATCTCTGATTCATATTATTCTTTTTTTGTCGGTATGAGCCATTGGATAGTTCCCGGCAGAGACTCATTATGTAATCTGTCAAGTGCGGTAACCGCAAATCCATACCCTGATCGTATCCAATTTTTATCTAAAATTAATTGATTCATTTTACCTTTGAAAATGATATTTTCTGCGTTCTCCAAAGGATCTATTTCACCTTTTTTGATTCTATAAACCACGTAATAGGCCGGTGGGTCTTGATCTTCACTGGGTTCTCCTGGCTTCCAGGCCAACAACCAGTCGTCGCCTTTTTTTAGTAAACTTACTTGGTGCGGAGGGGTAGGAGCTATGCTATCTTTCCAAAGCATCGCCGGTATTAAAGCTACAGATGAATACTGATTTTGCCTTAAGGTATCCCGCCAGCCTTTCACATTTCGGGTGATTAAATTTGAACTGAAATAGATGGATCCCTGCACATTTGGTAAACTACGAACGACCTTTAATTGTTTGCTTAATTCGCTAGGGGACCAGGCATCATTTAGGTGATATACGGCATGGCCGATATAAACAGGCCGGCCATAATTATGAGCACTCCACCATTTAGCTAATGGCTCAAAAGCTGCGACTTTATGACTCGTTTCCCAGTATAATTGGGGCGCTAAATAATCAACTAAACCATCTTTCATCCATTTTTCTGTATCTGCAAATAAGTCATCATAGGATTGCAAGCCTCGGCGAGTGGGCGATCCATCTAAAACAGATTCACTCTGATGGCGCCATATTCCAAAAGGACTAATGCCAAATTTCACTTTGGGCTTAGTTGATTTGATCACTTCAGAAATATCTTTTATGAGGTTATTCGTATTTCTTCTTCGCCAATCTCCCAGGCTTTCCTCTGGCAATTTATATTTTTCAAAGGCTTCTCGGTCATTAATTTCTTCCCCTTTCATAGGGTAGGGGTAGAAATAATCATCAAAATGAATTCCGTCTACATCATATTGTTCGATGAGGTTTTTGACCAAATTCACTAAATAAAGTCGGACTTCTGGAAGACCAAAATTAAGGATGAATTGTCCGTGGTATTTGATAATCCATTCGGGATGTTTACGGACTAAATGATTGGCGTCAAGAAGGGAATTGGTTGAAATACTGGCCCGATTTAGATTCAACCAAGCATGAAATTCAATTCCACGTGCATGACTTTCCTCAATCATGAAGGCTAATGGATCATAATAAGGGCTAGGAGGCTGGCCTTGAAATCCCGATAAAAAAGTAGACCAGGGTTCTGGACTTTTTGCATACAATGCATCTGCAGCAGTTCTGATTTGAACAAAAACTGCATTGATTCCTGTTTTTTGGTGAGAATTTAAAAGGTCGACAAACTCATTCTTTTGCTTAATCCCATTGTAATTTCTGGCACTGGGCCAATCGATGTTGGAGACCGTAGCTACCCAAACTCCCCTCAATTCTCTTTTAGGCCCAGCCGAGAAAAGAGTAAAGTGAAAAAAAATGATAAAAAGAAAGGTGTAGATTAGCCTCATTCAAGGCGCAATTTACCTAATATGACCGAAAATTTAGAATTTTAAAGTGGATCGATGGAAAATAAATATCCCACACCCTTTAAGGTTTTGATATAATACTCTGGGATTTTCTCCCGTAATTTTCGAATATGTACATCTACTGTCCGCTCGACGACATAGACATCCGTGCCCCAGACTTTCTCTAACAGCTCATCCCGATTGAAAACTTTGTTGGGATTTCTAGCTAAAAACGAAAGTAATTCAAATTCCTTTTTAGGTAAAACCAAAAGTCTGCCTTGAAAGCTAGCTGAATATTGAGTTCTATTGATAACTAAGTCCCCAATTTGTATGATTTCTTGAGAATTTTCTGCCGGTCCTCCTTCTCTATTTAACATGGATTTAATCCGACTCACTAGGGCCCTTGGCTTAATGGGCTTAACCACATAATCTGTACCTCCTGCCTCAAAAGCAGCTATTTCTGTATATTCTTCTCCTCTGGCCGTTAAAAATAAAATGATGGTTGATTTTAATTCAGGCATCAGCTTCATTTGTCGAGCTGTCTCAATTCCGTCTAAAATAGGCATCATGACATCCAAAATGACTAAATTAGGCTTGAAGGTTTTGGCTAATTCGAGTGCTTGTTGGCCATTCACCGCTTTAGCTAAAACATAGTTTTCTTTTGCTAAATTGTATTCCAATAATTCCAGAATATCAGGATCATCGTCAACCAATAAGATTTTGGTATTTTGTTTTACTTGACTCATGGATAGAACTGACAGCTTTGGATGAAATTATGACACAAATATAGACAGCTATATGTTACCAAATTGTTAATTTTTATCGACATTTATACTATCAAATATACAATTTATGTTTAAAGATTCACCTTATTCTGTTCGTTTGGCATCGGTTTTAATTTCCATTTACTTGGTATTACTGGGCTTGTATTATTTACAGGATTTGTTGATTTTAATTGCATTTGCCCTCATACTAGCCATGGTTCTATTGCCACTTTGCCGGGGTCTTGAAAATAAGGGAATTCCTAGATCAGTCTCAATCTCGATTTGTTTACTTTTTTCTGTAGCGATTATTGCCGGTTTAATTTCATTGCTAACCTTTCAAATAATCGAGTTTTCAAATGATTGGCCTATGTTTATCAAAAAGGCTGAAAAATGGATATCTGGATTACAAACATTTCTTTCAAGAAATTTAAATATTTCGAGGAAAAAGCAAATGCTTGAACTAAGTAATCAGACTATTGGATTATTAAAAAACTCAGGGAGTATTTTGACTGCCACTTTTTCTACGATCGTGCATTCGCTTACCATATTAATTTTGATTCCCATTTTTATGTTTTTCATGCTTTTTTACAGAAGCTTCTTTTTCACTTTTTTAGCTATGGTTTTTCCGACAACTGAAAAAGACACGTTGCGTGAAATCATGGGCAAAACGGGTTCAGTGGTTCAAGGATATTTGGTCGGATTGCTGGTTGTTATGTTTACAGTGGCAGCAGCTAATAGTTTAGGTTTTTGGTGGATCGGTGTGGATTATCCTATTTTCTTTGGAATAACAACGGGCTTACTGCTTTTGATTCCGTATATAGGTATTTGGATTGGGGCAAGTTTACCCATCATTCTATCTTTAGCTACGCTCGGTCCTTCACATGCCTTAGCGATTATTGCTTGGATTGCTGCGGTCCAATTTATAGAGGCCAACTTTATAACTCCCTTGGTCATAGGTTCCAAAGTCAGCATTAATCCCCTCGTGGCGATGTTAGCTCTTTTGGGCGGTGAAATGCTTTGGGGAATACCTGGATTGATATTAGCCTTGCCTTTTACTGCGATCATCAAAGTGATTTTTGATCATGTGCCCACCTTGCAGCCTTATGGTTTTATCTTGGGTGAAGCGCCTAAGCGCGTTAAAGAGACAGAAGCTCCTTAAACCGGATGGATTGTCGGCGAGAAATTTCTATTTTTTCTCCTTTGCCAACTAGCGTAACCTGCAATCCACCTGAAAACCAAGGTTCAATTTTTTCAATGTAGTTTAAGTTGATGATGTGCTTGCGATTTGCCCTAAAAAATACCTTGGGGTCCAGTCGGTCTTCAAGGGCATTTAATGATTTAAGGACTAAAGGTTTTTGATCATCAAAAAACAAACGAACATAATTTCCCATCGATTCACAAAGGCGTACTCGGTCTAGTCGAACGAACCAACATTTTTCACCGTCTTTCACAAAAATTTGATCATTCGCACCCAAAAGGTGCTGGCTTCTATCTTGGTCCTGGGTGGCTGTTTTATGCTGGGCAGCATGGAATCTATTTTCTAATTTTTGAATGCTATCCGATAGCCGAGTTAATTCAATGGGCTTTAACACATAATCTAAGGCATTAACTTCAAATGCTTTAAGTGCAAACTCATCAAAAGCCGTCGTAAAAATAATCTCAGGTAAAAATCCCTCCCATTCCTCAAGCCACTCAAATCCGGTTTTGCCCGGCATTTGAATATCTAAAAAAACTACATCGGGTTTTAATTCTTCCACGAGCGGCCCGGCCTCTTCGGTATTAGAAGCTTCTGCAATGACTTCGATGGTCGGAAAATTTTCCAGCAATCTTTTAAGTTCGTTTCGGGCTAGACGTTCATCGTCGACTATAATAGCTTTCATGGTTAGAGTATTTAATTTTCAAGATAGGGTAAATTCACTTCAGCAATCACATGATTTTTGTCTAAAGGTCTAAGATTAATGTGAGCGGTTTCACCAAATAATATTTGCAACCTATTTTTTGAATTAATGAGTCCGACGCCCTGTTCTTTGGATAAAATTGGGCTTTTGAAATGTCCAGGGTTACTGACTTTTATTGACAAAATTCCTTCGTTATTTTTAGCGTCAACCGTGATAGTCCCTCCCGTTATTTTTTTAGAAATACCATGTTTAATGGCATTCTCAATCAGAGTTTGCAAGAGCATAGGGGGGACTTGTGCTTTCAGGCAATTTTTATCTGCCGTTATTTCCCAAGCCAATCGGTCCTCGTATCTGATTTTTTCTAGGGATAAATAGTCGGTGACCGTATCCAATTCTTCGGAAAGAGAAATTGTTTTTTTACGCTCAGTTAGCAAAGAGCTTCGAAGTAATTTAGACAATTGATTGATGCCTTTTTTTGCTTTTTGGGGATCCTCAGTGATGAGGGCTCGAACACTATTGAGTGCATTGAATACGAAATGCGGATTCATTTGTGCCCTTAAAACTTTGCTTTCTGTTTCTAAAATGGTTCTTTCTAATTGGTCATTTTCTCGTTCCATTTCTAATTTTTTATTGGAATATTGAAAAAAGAAATAGATCAATTGCCAAATAGCAATGGGTTTGGCAAAATTTAAAAAAATCTGTAAAATGATGAATGGGCTTAATTCAATGGTATAATTATCCGATAGAAAAATATAATCCAATGGAATATTGAGGGCAACAAGGCAAGCAGCCATCAAAATAAGCGCGACCAAATTAACCTGAATTAAGGTAAGTAAAGGGAGATCTTGCCATCTGTATTTATGCGAAATTTGCCTGTAAATATGTGTCAGAATGATGGCTAATGAGATATTGACAAAGGATGAAAAAATCCATTCCCATTTCCATCCATATTGATTGGTATATAATAACGCTTCGTTTAATGCCCAAATGAACCATCCAGATAATTGAAATTTCCAATATAGCTTGCTTTGGTTCATGTGTATAGAAACTTATATGGAATCTGGTAATGTTTGTAAATGATCCGCATGATTTGCTTTTAAGGAAATAAATTGCCCTTTTTCATAATCATATTGCAGGTGATATAAGCATAAGTTTTGATGAGCAAAATGGTCCATATTTTGCAAAGGTTGATTGAAAAGATGCGTTAATAAAACGCGCATCGCTCTTCCATGCATGGCAATTAAGATGGATTTTTCTTCCCTTCTAGATATAATTAGATCGACAACAGGCTTTTGTCTTTCTAATACGTCGATCGGACTTTCCCCCTCTTCAGACTGAATGTGCACGTCTCCCTTTCTCCATGTTCGGACTAAATTTCTGTAGTAAGCATCATCCTCATTTGAAGGAGTCCTTCCTTCACGAATTCCCCAAGAAATTTCATTTAAACCTTCGTGTTGTTCCCAAGGAAGTCCTTTGTCGATGAACCCTTTGACCGACTGATGTGTGCGGCGTAAAGCTGAGGTGTAAATTTTATCAAGTTCCAAGTGCTGATAATGCTCAAAAAATGCTTGCGCCTGCCGATTGCCTAATTCGTTTAAATCTGCGTCTATTCCACTTCCTTGAACCACCCCCATTCTATTATATTCTGTTTCACCATGGCGACTAAGGTAAATGTCTTTTATAGCATGCATATTAATTGGATCAAAAGGAGTTTAATTCGTTAAATTATTCCGAATTTTACGTGCAAAAATACGAATATTATGTTTAATACATCCATCTCATTAGACACGCTTAATTCTTGGGGCCACGGAAACATGATCGAAGTTTTAGGTATTGAGTTTATTGATGTGCAGCCGGATTTTATTAAGGCAAAAATGCCAGTGGACTCTCGAACAAAGCAGCCTTATGGATTGTTACATGGGGGAGCGTCCGTTGTTTTAGCTGAAACTTTAGGAAGTATTGCTGCATCACTGGCCGTGGCTGATCCTACTACACAGCGCGGAGTAGGCGTTGAAATAAATGCCAATCACATGAAATCGGTCAAAGAAGGATTTGTGATAGGTACATGTACCGCATTAAAAATAGGTAAAACATTGCATGTATATGATATCAAAATTCACGATGAATCGGGAAATTTGGTTTGTGTAAGCCGATTAACAGTAGCTATTTTGTCTTATTAAAATGCCTAAGAATACGAGTCTATATCACCAAGATGTTGAATGGGATCACCTGTGGAAAGACGCTCAACAACATGATGCGGCCATTGCTATTTGGCGCTTACCTAACTCGGAAAAACGTTCACTTTTAATTGACACGCAAGGCGGACATATCACGGATTCCCTTGATCTTCAGTCTTTTGAGCCAGGATTTATGGCAGCTCCTTTTGTTGGGAAGCCCTATTTTTTAAAGGCAGAGCATTTGTTTAATTCAGAAATACCAAGCGTTCATGTTTCCGTTAAAGAAGTATTTCCATCAAAAGCAGGATCCCCTAAAAAAGAAAATTTCTTATATTGGGTTAACGCTAGTATCCAAGAAATTAAAACAGGTAATTTTCAAAAAGTTGTACTTTCAAGGACAGATGAGGAGGAATTAAATGCTGATTATTCGACCGTGCATTTTTTTGAATTACTTTGTCAGGTATATCCTCAAGCTTTTGTTTCGGCGTTCTACATACCATCGCTTCAACAAACTTGGATTTGTGCCACGCCGGAGGTTTTAGTTTCAATCAATGAGGAAGGAATCTTTAAAACGATTTCTTTAGCGGGCACTCAATCAGTCATCAATCAAGAGGGGCAGATTACGAAACCTCAAGATGCTCGTTGGTCACAAAAGGAAATCGAGGAACAAGCTTTTGTTAGTCGGTATATTATTGAATGTTTTAAGAAAATTAGATTACGTGAATATGTTGAAATTGGTCCCAAAACCATTCAAGCAGGTAATTTATTGCATTTGAAAACCGAATATAGGGTAGATACAAAGTCGCTTAATTTCCCTCAATTGCCCGGAATTATGTTGTCGTTGTTGCACCCAACTTCGGCAGTTTGTGGCACCCCTAAAGAAGCGGCAATTGATTGGATTAAGCAGGCAGAAGCACATGATCGGGAGTTTTATAGTGGTTATGTAGGCCCCGTGAATTTAAATGATGCGATTTATTTATTTGTAAATTTGAGAACCGTTAAAATAATGAGGGATTCAAAGGGATATTTAGCTACGTATTACGCGGGCTGTGGAATTACAGAAGACTCTGACCCAGAAAAAGAATGGGAAGAAACGGAAATGAAGTGCCAGACGCTCCAACGAATTTTGTCATTTTAAATTAGAGCCACTCAATTATGTATGGGTTTCCCAGAAATAATGACTTTAATCGTGTCGATGCGGGCATCAGTGACTGTCATGATTTGAAACTGAAAGACCGACAAAGTAATCACTTCGTTGACCGCTGGGATATCTTCATATAAATGAATTAACATTCCTCCAAGCGTCTCATAATCACCTTCAGGTAGATTCCAATTATATTTTTCGTTTAAATAATCAATTTCATGGCGTCCGGACAGGATAAATGTATGTTCATCTAATCGCTTTTCAATCCAATCCTCGGTATCATCAAATTCATCCTGAATTTCTCCAAAAATTTGTTCCATCACATCCTCCATGCTGACCAAGCCTGAGGTACTACCAAATTCATCGACTACAATAGCTAATGATTTTCTTTCTTTAGAAAATTTTAACATAAGATCATTCGCGGGCATGGCTTCGGGAACAATAGGAATGGAAGTGAGGATACTTGGAATATCTTTTGGCTTTTTAAATAAAGCCAACGAGTGACAGTATCCAACGACTTCTTCTAAGGTTTCTTTATAAACTAGAACCTTTGAATGGCCACTTTCGATAAATACTTTTTTGAGTCCTTCAATACCTTCCTCAATTTCTATGGCGGTAATTTCAGTACGGGGAATCATGCAATCTCGCACTTTGACTTGCTTAAACTCCAATGCATTATGAAAGATTTTAGTATCGACCTCATTTTCTTCTTCGGTGGATACCTTCCTATTTAAATTTTGTAAGTAATGGTTTAAGTCGGTCAATCCAAAGGCCGGTTTTTCTTCTGAATAGCTTAAACGCAAAACTCGAGTAATAAACCATTTAGATAGGCCAACGGTCAGCCAAACTAATGGGAACATTAAGGTATTAATGATCCAAATGGGAATGGCTAAAAATTCTAATATCGCATCCGGATTGATTAAAAAGATGCTTTTAGGGGTAAATTCTGATGTGGTTAGAATGATAATGGTCGCAATGATGGAAGCGATAAGTCTGGCTATAATTTCATTCGTAAGGAATGGAAAATTAGTTAAGATGAGATGGTGCAAAAACTCTTCCATGAATATACCATAGGCCACTAATGAAAGGGTATTGCCGATCAACATGGTCCCAATAAATTGAGAAGGACTTTGATTGAAATTTGAAATAATCTTGGCACTTAGTATGTTTTGCTTCGCCTTAAGTTCAAAATAAAGTTTGTTAGACGAGACAAAAGCCATTTCTACCCCAGAAAAAAATGCTGAAAAAACCATGGCTAGGATGATTCCTACGTACTGAGGCGTTTGTATGTCGACGATTGAATCCAATTTATTTCTTTTTTGATTTTTGTGGGTCTTCTTTTTTTAATCGTTCATTTTTTGAATACTGATAGTAAAAAAGACAGGCGACACAATACATGAGCCAACCGTAATGATAGAATATTTCAGACCAGAAATGACCTTTAATGTTATTTGGAACTGGGGAATTTAGATCGATGATCCAAATAATAAAAAACCCAATCCCTGCCGCTAAACTTAAAATTTCTTTTCTCCCCATATTAGGCAATCATTTTTTCAGTTCTCCTAAATGTGGAGACAAATAAGCCAATAAATATCAAAATTGAACCTACCCAAACTAAATTTATATAGGGCTTCTCTATCGCTTTAATGATAATTAAATCTTGTTGGGTTGTATTGTAAGAAAAGCTAAATTCCTGTGTTTGTGGATTAATCGCGGTAAACTTAATTTTTATCCCCGTTTCTTCACTTTCAAATGCAGGCATAGCCACCATTCTATCTTTGATAATAAACGTAGGAGCTAGTTGGAACTGCTGAAAATTCTTCCCTAAAACATTAAAGTTAGCACGAACTGCTGCATCATTTGGACCTAATACTACATTTTCCACGTTAGTGACACGAGTAACATCCATTAAAACAGCTACAAAATCATTTAAGAATAATGTATCTCCGATGGACACCGTGGCATTTACGGTTTGACTCCATTGTTTTTCGGAGCCAGCCTCTGCGGCAAGGCGTGGATCTAATGAAACGTAGGTATAAATGTCGTGATCCCAAGCATGTTTCACATCTGGGGAAATAGCGGTTCCCATTTTGGGATTCATTTGCCAACGAGGAAACAGGGATACAATTTTGCCTTCTGCGTTTTTAAATTCTAATTCATAGTAATTATTTTCAGGCTCCACCGTTAGCGTATCTCCTTTTTTAGCAATGGATTGCCCTTCTTTTTCAATATCTTTTAATGCAACTGCATGAAAATCACCTTCAATAATGTCAAAATCCTTGCGATTAAAATATCCTGGCTTTCCACGCAATTCAATTTTTCTGCCTTTATAAGTAACTAGATAATCCTGCATTTGTGCCCCTTGGCCTAACCAAAGTGGCAGATTTTCCTTATTTTCTTTGTTGTCATCTTTGGTGAATTGCTCAACTTTATTAGAGATAGCAAAGCCAGATCGATTGAGTGAAACAACTTTAGAATATCCCGAAGAAAATAAAACACCAATCAGCATGATAGCAAGACCTACATGGGATAGAGCGCCACCGGCAATGGAGAACTTTTGCTTCGTTAAAAACCACAATATTTGTCCATTTGCGACTAAAGAAAAAAGGCCACTCCATAACAAAGCGATGTATGGAATTTAATATACCTTTTCGAAATTAATGACAATTACGGTTAACAAAACTGAACTCAAAAGTGAAGAGTAAAGTGGCTTAAATGAAGTGGATTGTTTTAATTTTCCCCACCAAACATATTGGCCAATTCCACTTAAAACGGCAACGGCTATGAATATCCAAATTTGAATTTTACTGTAATGTGCAACTTGGTCAGCAGGCAAAGCCATATTTGAAACCATGCCAAAGGCTTCTGCAATTTTGTTATATACAGGAATGGAAGTCGTAAAAATGAGTTGGAACGCCGATAAAGCTAACACAGAAGCTCCAACAAAAATCCAAAATTCCTTGTGGTAAATGCCAATCTCTTTTTCATCCTTAGGTAAATTTTTCCATCGATAAGCCGCTAAAATAATGGCCCCCAGTAAAAACGTAAACATGTAAATAAGGAGTTGGCCCGAAAGACCTAAATCTGTAAATGAGTGAACGGAAGCATTTCCTAGCACCCCTGACCGATTTAAAAAAGTAGAATAAAGGACTAATATAAAGGTCGCGATGACCAAAATAATGGAAGTTTTGAGAGCTGCGCTTGAGTTTCGGTAGGCAATCATGGTGTGAATGGCTCCTATTAAAACGAGCCAAGGAACAAAAGAGGCATTTTCTACTGGATCCCAATTCCAGTATCCGCCAAAATTCAAAGTTTCATAGGCCCAATAGGCACCCATGGTAATTCCAATCCCTAAAATAGCTCCTGAAAAAGCTGCCCAGGGTAATGCAGGTTTTATCCACTCGGTCAACTTATTTTTCCAAAGACCTGCAATTAAATAGGCAAAAGGAACGAGTGTCAAGGCAAATCCTAAAAAGAGTGTAGGTGGGTGAATGACCATCCAATAATTCTGCAATAATGGATTTAGGCCACGTCCATCTTTTGGAATAAAATTAGGCTGTAAACTCCATACGGGTAAGTCGGGCTGCGCCTCTCTCAACAAAAGAAAGGGAGATGATCCAATTTTTAAATCGATCCATGGAATAATGACACCTAAAATCATGGAGGTCAAAAACGTTTGCACTAAAGCAAAAACGGTCATTACTGGAGATTCCCATTTGGGATTTTTGATCATTAGAATCACACCCAAAATTGCTTGCCAGAAGATCCATAGTAAAAATGAACCCTCTTGGCCTTCCCAATAACATGAAATCATGAACATGGTGGGAAGTGCTAACGATGAATGCGTGAAGGCGTAATGGTATTCAAAATAGTGGTTATAAATAATGACGAAAAGGCTTGAGGCCACGCCGATCACTAAAAATAAATGAATGATAAATAAGGTTCTTGCTGTTTTTTTCCAATCATTTTCAGAAAGCTCATCGCTTGCCTGAGTTGCCTTGAAATAAGAAAATGTTGCTAGTGCGGCAGTTACAAAGGACGCAATTACCATTAAATGACCCGTAGTGCCAATATTTTCGTGTATCATATTTATTTTTTCACTTCAAATGAAGCACTTGAATCTGCAGAAATTTTACCCTCCTGATATTTGGATGGGCATTTTAAAAGAATTTTGTCGCAATAAAATATCTTGTCTGCTTTCATGCTTCCGACCAAAACAATTTTTTCGGATTTTTCGAAATCCTGAGGTTTTGGAGCAGCATAAATGACCTGATTTTCACGACCTAAACTATCTTCCACCGTAAACTCTAGTCGGTTTGCATCTAAGGCAGGATTGAATATCATACCTATGATTTTTCCTTGAGCGTCTTTTTTAAGTTTTCCTACGACATGTACTTTTTGGGATGGGTCGGATTTCGATATCCTTTCCGCTTCATCAAAGCCCACATAGGTACTCGCGTCGCCCGTCGTAATTAAAATAATTCCGATGGCAATGGCCACTAAAATTAACCCAATGATATGTGTTTTTTTCATATTAAACTTTCTTAGTAATCTCTTTTTCTAGTCGGGAAATTTTATTGCCCAAGTTGAAAAGATAGATAAAAAGACCCACGAGAATTAATAAAACTACTGCAATGACCACATATATTTTCCCATCGGCACGGAATTGATCCGCCATTTCGATGTCGGCTTGTTGGGCCATCCCAGTAAAACTGCTAACTAAAAGAATCAATAAAGTGTTTGAAAATTTCATATCTATTCGTTTTCTGATGTTATGTGTTCTAATTTTTTTATGCGAATTCTAAGATTTGCGATCCAATAGCCTAATATAGTCCAAGCAATAATCGCTGGATAAAAGACCAAGCGCATATTGGAATCTAAATCGTATTTTGAAAATCCGGGATTCCCTCCATTTCCTGGATGTAGCGAATCTGTCATACGGGGCAATATCCAAATCAAAATCATGAAAATGACAAAGGCAAAAATATTATAAACATTCGATATTCTCGCTTTTTGCTGTTCATCTGGCATGGATGAACGTACTAAACCGTAGGCTAAATAAATTAAAAGTCCGATCGCAACCGAATTTAATTTAGGGTCGTTGGTCCACCAATCACCCCACGTAAATTTAGCCCAAAGACTTCCTGTCACCAGACCTAAAGTGGCAAAAACCAAACCGGTCTCAACATAGGCATTTGAGATAAGGTCACTTTTGATATCTGATTTTCGAAGGTATTGAATCGAATGGTACACGGAAGTTCCTAATAAGAAAATCATGGTAAACCACATGGTTACGTGAAAGTATAGATTTCTCACGGTTTCATTTAAAATGGCTTGCCGGGGCACCTTCCCCATAAATCCTGCCCAAATCGTATAGATCAAAAGCAGCATACAGGCTATTTTCCAATAATTCTTTTTTAATGTCTCCATATATAGGGAAATAAAATTCCTGATAATACAATAACAATTACATCTAAAGAGGCCAAAGTAGCCATTTCATCCCAATTCTCCTGCATGGATATTCCATCCATCGCACTTTTTGAGAGTTTAAGTAAAATTAATAATAGTGGAATAATAATGGGAAAACTAAGTACCGACATTAATGTGGCTGAATTTTCTCCTTGTGCAGCTATTCCTGCGACCATTGTTAGTGTTGCCGAAAAACCGATGGCACCCAAGATTAATGAGAGAAGATACAAAGGTAAATTACCAACGGGATTGCCCATGACCCAAGAATAAAATAAAATGCCGATAAACGAAATACCGATCATCACAAGGGAATTGTAAAATATCTTTGAGTAGATGACCGCTTCTGGGCTTACGATTGAATAATAAAATATATTGCGCTGTTTGGATTCTTGCGTGAAACTTTTTCCGATGGCATTGACGGCCATAAATAATATAATTAGCCAAAACAAAGTATTCCAGGTGATGGGATTAATCGCTTGCTGTTTGGCTTTGAAAGATAAATAACATACAAATATAGTGGAGGCTAAATACAAGAGTAATCCATGAATTGCGTATTTCTGCCGCCATTCCATTTGGATTTCTTTTTTAACCAACACGCGTATTTCGTTAATTAGCATGAATTAATCTAATAGGACCCGCAATTTACGACAGAAAATTTGCTTTAAGGAATATTATATAAGTATTTTACCCCGGGATTAATCGTAAATCTGCTGATTTTAATTGATCAGCTGTAAACATCAAATTAAATCTCTAGTTGATCATTTTTTAGCTCAAATATACTTAGTACATTTGTAGCTAATTTTGAATAATTCTAAATAGGAAAGTTTAGTTCTATATGCGTACAGTTGCAGATTTGGGTATTGGGGATCATGGGTTTATAACAGGTTTTACGGACGAAAAACTTTCCTTAAAATTATTAGAAATGGGTTGTTTGCCAGGTACAGAAGTTATTTTAACACATCATGCACCCTTTGGTGACCCTATTGCCATTAAAGTTTCAGGTTACACTTTATCTATGCGAAAAGAAGAGGCGGCCACCATCCTAATTAATTCGATTTAAATTGGCCAAGATCCCTAAAATAGCTCTTATTGGAAACCCAAATGCGGGGAAGTCGTCCTTGTTCAATTCATTGACTGGCCTCCGTCAAAAAACCGGAAATTTCCCTGGTGTAACCATGGATAAATTGACCGGCATATGGGAATTAGGACCAAAAAATGAAATCGAGGTTTTAGATTTACCCGGAATATATAGTATTTATCCTAAGTCTATTGACGAGGAATTGGTGATTAATATATTGGGAAATCCTGCACATCCTGATTATCCGGATATGGCAATTGTCGTGGCTGATGCGTCAAACTTAAAACGAAATTTATTGCTTTTTTCTCAGGTTCGGGACTTAGGAATTCCTACTGTTTTGGCCCTAAATATGATTGACGTAGCTGAAAATGAGGGGTATGTCATCAACTCGATCAAGTTAGCTCGAGAGCTAAGTGTGGAGGTGGCGGAGGTAAATGCAAAAAAGGGGATTGGTATCAATGGATTAAAATTAGCGGTTCAAAAAACCTTAGAAAATAGATTTTCGTCAAATGATGGCTTACCACTTCCGGTTTCAGAGGAGTTGATTGCTGATATTCAGGCGGCTTTTGGAGACGTGGATCCTTATCGGTGTTTGCTTTGGCTGATGGAACATGATCGCATGAAAATGTTTACGAAAGTCCAGTGTGCAGATTTGGATCAAATTATGGTCAAACATAATTTTGAACCTAAAAAATACAAGTCGGCCGAAACCGTGAAACGCTACGAGTTTTTAACGGAAGTAGTAGATCGATGCGTCATTAATTTAAATAGACAATGGGATGCACCACCCGTAAAAACATGGACAGACCGATTAGATAAATTATTTCTACATCCAGTTGGTGGATATTTGTTCTTTTTGGCAATTTTATTTGTCATGTTTCAAGCTGTTTTTACGTGGGCCACTTATCCGATGGATGCCATCGACGCTGGGGTAGCTTTATTAAATGATTGGTTGAAAGGCATACTGCCGGAATCGACATTTAGAGGATTATTAACCGATGGATTAATTGCAGGCATCGGCGGTGTTTTGATCTTTATTCCACAAATCGCCTTTCTATTTTTCTTTATTTCGATGTTAGAGGAAACGGGATATATGTCTCGTGTGATGTTTATCATGGATAAATTAATGCGCCGTTTTGGATTAAATGGGAAGTCGGTCGTTCCACTTCTTTCCAGTGTGGCTTGTGCAGTGCCTGCCATTATGAGTACGCGGTCGATCGGTTCTCGAAAAGATCGATTGATCACTATTTTGGTTACTCCTTTGATGTCATGTTCGGCTCGATTGCCTATTTACACGGTGTTGATCGCCTTAGTGGTTCCCGAAAAAAATACCTTATTTGGGCTTTTTAACTTACAAGGACTCGTGTTATTTATCTTGTATTTGCTCGGTTTTTTTATGGCATTATTTTCTGCCTACCTCATGAAATTAATTTTGAAGGCGAAGGAAAAGAGTTACTTCATCATGGAATTACCCACCTATAAAGGGCCTAGATTTAAGCATGTTAGTTATACAATTTTGAACAATGTGAAGGCATTTGTTTTTGAAGCCGGTAAAGTCATCGTGGCTATTTCGATTATATTGTGGGTGTTAGCGAGCTACGGTCCAGGAAATAGCATGGAGGATGCGACCAATAGAATCAAAATTCAAAATCCTAATTTAACAGGCGTTGAGCTGAGCAATAAAATTGCCGGAGAAAAATTAGAAAATTCGTATGCGGGTCATTTTGGTAAGTTTATTGAGCCAGCCATTAGGCCTTTGGGATACGATTGGAAAATTGGGATTGCATTGATCACTTCTTTTGCTGCCCGCGAAGTATTTGTGGGAACGATGTCAACGATCTATAGTTTAGGAGGTGAAATTGATAATGAAAATGCGACCATCAAAAATAGAATGCGTGCAGAGATAAATCCACAAACTGGAAAGCCTATGTACGATATGGCATTGGGATTTTCTTTACTGATTTTCTATGCCTTTGCCATGCAATGTATGAGCACATTGGCAACAACCTACCGCGAAACCAAATCGTGGAAATATCCTTTGATTCAATTCGGTTATATGACTGCATTAGCGTATTTATCCGCTTTTTTAGTCTATCAAGCCCTCTCTTAAATTTTAATTGGGATGGAAGTGGCCGCTAAATTACTGGTCGCTTTTGCCAATATTTTCCCTTCCTGATTGTACATTTTAGCCTCTACATTAGCGATTTTCTTACCTACTCGGTAAACCTCTGAGGTTACCGTAACTTTTTCACCAGCTTTAGCACCGTATAGGAAGTCGACATGTAAATTGATCGTGACATACAGGTGATCTATCTCAACGGTAATCAGGGTCATACCCATGATTTCATCCAACATCGTTGAAATAACACCCCCGTGCAATACGCCAGCATGATTACACTGGTCTGCTCTCACGTCAAATTCAGCTGTAATTGAACCTAGTGCAGCCTTTTTCAAGGTGCCGTCTAACCACGCAGATACCGGGTTCGGATTTCCGTCAATGATCTTACGATCTAAATTTTGGTTCAAAAACTGAAGAACCGTTTCGTTTGGTTTCATATAATCGATTAGGCGGAATAATTATTTTTTAGGAACGGGTCCATGTCGCAGTTCGGCCAAACATGGGTACACCTACATATCCTCGGATATCTAGAACTTTATTATTGTCTTTTACTTTTAAAATGCAATCGTATGTTTTTCCAGATTTTGGGTCATAAATTTTTCCTTCTTCCCAACTAGATCCTTTGAATTTAAAATCTGAGAGAATAACGGTATTAACGATATCTCTCGTACGTAATTTAGGATCTGGATTATTAACATCTTTTTTGCCAGGTGTTTTTGACCAAGTAATTTTTCCGTAAAATTTATCGCCTTGTTTGTAAATACTAATTTTTCCGTCTTTTTCTTGTGAAATCCACTCACCTAAAATGGCATCAGGACCCGAGTTTGCAAATGAATTTGCATGTAGAATTAGTGTGCTAAATAATAATAAGAATGTTGTTTTCATCGATAGAAAATTTTTGAATGTGCAAATATATGGTGAAATCATGATAAATTACTAAACTAACAGAATTCCAAAAGGTTTGCTGACCTCATTCGGAATGCTTATTTTTGTACCGAAATTTCTTTTTAGATTTGAATTGAAAAAATCACAGCCAATATCACATTATGAATTATAATTTAGATCAAATTCCAGAACGAACTGTAAAACCACGTCAAAAGGGATTGACGATGGTCATGGACAAAGGGTTGAGCTTAAGGCAAGTAGAAGATTTCATTGAGATGGGCGGTGCTCATACCGATATTGTAAAATTAGGTTGGGCTACATCTTATGTAACCCCCAATTTGAAGGAAAAACTGGCTATCTATAAATCGGCAGGAATCCCCGTTTATTTTGGTGGTACCCTATTTGAAGCATTTTACATTCGTGGCCAAGTGGATGAATATCAGCGGGTTCTAGATCAGTATGGGATGGAATATGCTGAAATTTCAGATGGCTCAGTGGATATGCCTTCCGACATAAAATGTGAATTTATTCACAAGCTTTCTAAGCAAGTGATAGTTCTTTCTGAAGTGGGATCGAAAGATGAAGCTAAAATAATTCCTCCCTACAAATGGATCAAGTTGATGAAAATGGAATTAGAAGCCGGATCATGGAAAGTCATTGGTGAGGCAAGAGAAGGGGGCAATGTGGGTTTATTTCGTTCATCTGGGGAAGTTCGCCAAGGATTAGTGGAAGAGATTTTGACCGAAATTCCTGAAGAAAAAATCATTTGGGAGGCTCCTCAGAAGTCCCAACAAGTTTGGTTTGTTAAGTTGGTAGGCGCCAATGTGAATGTTGGAAATATTGCTCCTAACGAAGTGATTTCATTAGAAACCATTCGCTTAGGTTTACGAGGCGACACATTTGACCATTTTTTAACTCATTAAAATAATTTTTAGGGCCTATCCAACGAAAATTATGCGTGTT
>CAIZMB010000043.1 GCA_903933935.1 uncultured Cytophagaceae bacterium | reverse complement strand
TCGTTGGATTTTCGCTTTGATGTGTGGGTAATGCTTTATTTCTTATGTTATCTTCCGTGTTTTCTTTAATATCTTCAAAAATGGACATGTTTTCAGAAAGAATGTCATATGCATTTGAATTCCCACTTTCAATTAATTTAAGCAAGATCTTTTTTAATTCAGTGACATCTTTTTTAAGATCAAAAAGTATTTTATATAGTATTTCTCTTTCATTGATGCCTTCAGGGTTCTGAAAATATTCGCCCTTAACGACGGATGAATTTAATTTCGGTTCATTAAAGTCTAAGTAATATTGTAACCTTTCTTCATCTACAATACGGTCGCCAATTTCTAATACAGATATTTGCTCAGCTAAGTTTTTTAATTGGCGAATATTACCTGGAAATCGTTGTTTTTGAAGTAAATTTTTGGCTTCATTCGTTAAGGATATAGGTTTTACTCGATGAGATTCAGAAAAATCAGTAGTAAATTTTCTAAATAGTAATTCAATGTCTCCGCCTCTTTCTCTCAAAGGGGGAACATATATAGGAACGGTACTTAATCGATAAAATAAATCTTCTCTGAATTTTCCTTTTTCAATGGCATTTTGAAGATTTAAATTGGTGGCTGCCACAACACGTGTATTTGTTCTTTGAACTTTCGATGACCCCACTCTAAGAAATTCTCCATTTTCTAGAACACGGAGTAATCTAGCTTGTGTTCCTAGTGGCATTTCGGCTATCTCATCTAAGAAAATTGTTCCTCCATCCGTAACTTCAAAATATCCTTTTCTAGCTTCTATTGCGCCGGTAAATGATCCTTTTTCATGCCCAAATAATTCTGAATCTATGGTCCCTTCTGGGATGGCTCCGCAGTTGACCGCTATAAACTGACCATGTTTTCTTTTTGACAAGGAATGTATTATTTTAGAAAAAGACTCCTTACCTGAACCACTTTCACCCGTAATCAATACAGTCATGTCGGTAGGAGCCACTTGTTCAGCGATGGATATAGCATGAATCAACAATGGAGAATTTCCAATGATTCCAAAACGGGCTTTAATACTAGCTAAATGACTATTTTCCATTTTGTTGAGCTTCTATTTCACCAATTAATGTCCCTGTTGTACAATGTGTTATTCTTACATTGACATATTCACCTTTTTGTTCTTTAACTTTTTTAAATACAACTACTTTTCCAGAATCACATTTTCCATAATGATGTGCATCTGATTTTTTTGAGTCACCTTCAACCAAAACACATTGAAGGGTTCCAACCATTAAGTTGTTTTTTATCCCTGAATGTAATCGCTGTTTAGTAATAATCTCTGCTAATCTTCTTTGTTTAATAGATTCCTCAATGTCATCCTTATATTTTTTTTCAGCCGGTGTTCCAGGTCTTTCTGAATAGGTAAACATGTAGCCAAAATCATAGACTACCGCATCCATTAGACTTAAAGTATCTTGATGATCAACTTCATTTTCTGTGCAAAATCCAGCAATCATATCATGAGATATACCACAATCAGGTCCTAAAATAGTACGTATTGAATTAATTCTGTCCATATACCATTCTCTAGTATATGTACGATTCATCAATTTTAATATCCGATTACTTCCGCTCTGTGCTGGTAAATGTATGTTTTTACAAATGTTGGAATACCTTGACATCACGAATAAAACTTCATCTGTAATATCTTTTGGATGAGAGGTTGAAAATCTTACTCTTAATAATGGATCTATTAAAGCAACCTGTTCTAAAAGGCTCGCAAAATTAACAACTTCTTTATTTTCTTCTGATGTATATTTATATGAATCTACATTTTGACCCAATAAAGTTACTTCTCTGTATCCTTGTTTAAAAAGTGATTTACATTCATGCAAGATGGAAGCCGTATCTCTAGATCTTTCTCTACCACGAGTAAAAGGAACTACACAAAATGAACACATATTATCACATCCACGCATGATGCTAACAAATGCCGTTACTCCATTTGAATGCAATCTTACGGGTTCAATATCTCCATACGTTTCTTCTTTGGATAAGAAAACATTAATGGCTTTTTCTTCAAATTCTAATTTGGATAGTAAATTTGGAATATCTCGATAGGAATCTGGACCTGCGACTAGATCTACCAGCTTTTCTTCTTCGATTAATTTAATCTTTAATCTTTCGGCCATACAACCTAATATGCCAATAGTTAATGAAGGGTTTTTCTTTTTTAAATCCGTAAATCCCTTTAACCTATTTCTAATTTTCAATTCTGCATTATCTCGAATGGCGCATGTATTCAATAATATGGCATCAGCCTCGTTAATGTTTGATGTAGTTCCATACCCATGATTAATTAAAATAGATGTGACCACCTCAGAATCCGCAAAATTCATTTGGCAGCCATAACTTTCTAGGTACACTTTTTTTTGAAACTCTGCACCCAAAACTTCCTTTGAAATTCTAGGAATATCTAAATTCAATTTCTCTTCAACAGATAATACTTTTAATTCTTGCATCAATTAAGGGCCATATTTCTGCAAATTTATGACATTTTGGCAGATAAAACTAAATTCGCTTTTCAGAATTTAAATAAATTATTTGATCAGATTGTTTCGTAAGGTTTTCATTATGTGTGACCATAATGATGCACTGCTTCCAGTCTTCTTTTAACTCTAAAAATAATTCATACAGATTCACTGCATTTTTATTATCCAAATTGCCAGTGGGTTCATCGGCTAACAATATTTTGGGTTGATTGATTAAGGCTCGTGCCACAGCAACTCTTTGTTGTTCTCCACCTGACAATTGATTCGGGTATTTTTTTACTAAATCACTAATTGAAAGTTTTTTAATTATTTTGTTGAATAATTCTAATTGATCATCATTCAATGCTTTTTCTCTAATTAATAAGGGCATTTTAATGTTTTCTTCACATGTAAATTCTCCTAGAAGGTTGTGAAATTGAAATACAAAACCCAGTTTTTTATTTCTAAAAGCAATTAATTCTTTTTCATTTAGGTTTGTACATTCTACGTTGTCTAAAAGTATACTACCAGAATCTGCAGGATTTAGTAATCCGATAATTTGTAATAAAGTACTTTTTCCTGATCCTGAGGGACCTAAAATGGATACTAATTCTTTTTCATTTACCTGAAATGAAATGTCATTTAATATCAATTGTTCTCCGTAGGATTTTGAAATATTTTTTAATTCCAACATTTTTTTGACTTATTTTTAGAATATTGAATAGAATGTTCTACAATTTAAAAGTTTGGCAAATAAATAGTAATTTCACGAAATAAAAATTTTATACTAAATGAATATTCACGAATACCAAGCAAAAGAAATACTAAAGGGTTACGGAGTTAAGATTCAAGAAGGGGTTGTTGTCGATCAATTATCGGATGTCGTTGCAGCAGCAGAAGCTCTTAAAGCACAAACAGGAACAGGTTGGTTTGTCGTAAAAGCCCAAATTCATGCGGGTGGTAGAGGTAAAGGGGGAGGAGTTAAATTAGCCAAAAACTTAGATGAATTAAAAGAACGAGTTTCTCAGATTTTGGGAATGCAGTTAATTACGCATCAAACTGGCCCAGAAGGGAAATTGGTTAATAAAGTTTTGATCAGTGAGGATGTTTATTATCCAGGTGAATCAGAAACAAAGGAATATTATTTATCGATACTTTTGGACCGTGGTCGTGCATGCAATGTGATTATGGCTAGTACGGAAGGTGGAATGGATATCGAGGAAGTAGCTGAGCATTCACCAGAGAAAATTATTAAAGAGTGGATTGACCCTAGAGTAGGTCTGCAAGATTTCCAAGCTCGTAAAGTGGCATTTTTGTTAGGTCTTAGTGGTCAGGCATTTAAAGAAATGGTTAAATTCATTCATTGCTTATACAATGCTTACGTAGGGACAGATTCTTCTATGTTTGAAATTAATCCGGTTTTAAAAACGTCTGACAATAAAATATTGGCAGTCGATGCGAAAGTTAATTTAGATGATAATGCACTTTATCGCCATAAAGATTTAGCTCTATTACGCGATGTTTCTGAGGAGGATCCATTGGAAGTAGAAGCTTCTGAAAATGATTTAAATTATGTGAAATTAGATGGTAATGTGGGTTGCATGGTTAATGGAGCTGGTTTAGCGATGGCAACTATGGACATAATTAAATTATCTGGTGGTGAGCCCGCTAATTTCTTAGACGTGGGGGGTGGAGCTAATGCCAAGACTGTTGAAGCTGGTTTTCGAATCATACTTCAAGATCCTAATGTTAAAGCAATTTTGATTAATATATTCGGTGGAATTGTTCGCTGTGATCGAGTTGCGAATGGGGTTGTTGAGGCTTATAAAAATATTGGTGAGATCAAGGTTCCTATTATTGTTCGTTTACAAGGTACAAATGCTGAAGAAGGTGCTGCCATAATTAATAATTCTGGACTAAAGGTTTTCTCTGCTGTATTACTTAAAGACGCTGCAAAATTAGTTTCCGAAATATTAAAGTAGAATATGAAAATTATTTGTGTAGGTAGAAATTATGTTGATCATATTAAGGAGTTGTCAAATGATAAGCCCACAGATCCTGTAATTTTTATTAAACCTGACACTGCTTTATTAGAAGACTCAAGATTTTATTATCCGTCTTTTTCAAATGATGTTCATTATGAATTAGAATTAGTATTTAAAATTGGTAAAGTTGGAAAAAATATTGAAGCTAAATTTGCACATAAATACATAGATTCATACGGTTTAGGAATTGATTTTACGGCTCGAGATTTGCAATCTAAATTGAAGGAAAAGGGATTGCCGTGGGAAAAATCTAAGGCGTTTAATGGTTCGGCGTTTATCAGTAAAATGCTTCCATTTCAGCCTTCTTTGATTGAGAATACGATTGATTTTCATTTAAATTTAAATGAAAATTTAGTTCAATCTGGAAATTCCTCTTTGATGATTTGGAATGTGTTTGAGCTTATAGAAGATATATCTAAATTTTTCACTTTAAAGACGGGTGATTATATTTTTACTGGTACTCCGGCAGGTGTAGGTCCTGTTCAAAAAGGAGATTTATTATCTGGTTATTTGACAAATGAAAAGCTTTTTGATTTAATGATATTATGAAATTACAAATTGGAGATTTAGCACCTTTATTTAAAGTTGAAGATTCTGATGGTAAATTAATTGATTTATCAGCTCTTAAAGGATCTAAAGTTGTATTGTACTTCTACCCCAAAGATGACACACCCGGATGTACTGCCCAGGCATGCAATTTGAATGAAAACTTATCTCAACTACAGTCGAATGGTTTTATAGTTATTGGTGTTAGTGCTGATTCAAATAAAGCTCATGTTAAATTTAAACAGAAATATAATTTAAATTTTTCATTGTTGTCAGATCCAGAACATCTTATACTGAATGCATATGGAGTATGGGTTGAGAAGTCTATGTATGGTAAATCATATATGGGTATTGCTAGAACTACCTTCATCATTGATGAAAAGGGATATATTTCAAATATTATAGAAAAAGTGGATACAAAGAATCATACCTCACAAATCCACTAATACATTATGCAAACACAAGAATTAGTTTCAATCGCATCTCAAGTTAGAAGAGATATTTTACGAATGGTACACGGTTGTCAATCAGGTCATCCAGGTGGTTCCTTAGGATGTACGGATTTATTGGTTTCATTGTACTTTGAAGCCATGAGCCTAAAGTTGAATACCACAAATGATCAGGTCGTTTTTAATATGTCTGGCTTAGATGAAGATGTGTTTTTTCTTTCAAACGGACATATTTCTCCTGTTTTGTATTCAGTATTAGCTCGGAAGGGATATTTTCCAGTTAAAGAACTTTCTACTTTTCGTAAAATTAATTCTAGATTACAAGGACATCCAACTCCTCATGAGCATTTAGAAGGTATTAGAATAGCCTCAGGCTCATTGGGCCAAGGATTAAGTGTGGCTATTGGTGTGGCTCAAGCTAAAAAATTAAACAATGATTCTTCGGTTGTTTATTGCTTAATGGGTGATGGAGAACAAAATGAAGGTCAAGTTTGGGAGGCTGCAATGTATGCGCCACATCATAAAGTTGATAATTTAATTGCCTTTATCGATGTTAATGGTCAACAAATTGATGGCCCAACAGAAAAAATCATGAATAATCGTGATTTGCAATTAAAATATGAAGCTTTTGGTTGGAAGGTTCTACATGTGAATGGTAATGATATGGCTGAATTACAATTATGCCTGAAAGACGCTAAAAATTTGTTGGGCAATGAAACTCCGATCATGATATTAATGAAAACCGAAATGGGTGCTGGTGTTGATTTTATGATGGGTTCTCATAAATGGCATGGTGTAGCACCTAATGACCAACAATTAGAAGAAGCTTTAAATCAATTATCTGAAACTTTAGGGGATTATTAATAGAGATTATTATGTCGAAATATACTTACGAAACAAAAAAAGATACTCGTTCTGGCTTTGGTGCCGGTATGGAGTTTTTGAGTCTTACTAATCCTAAAGTAGTTGCTTTATGTGCAGATTTAATTGGTTCTCTTAAATTAGAGCCTTTTATCAAAAATTGTCCGGAGCGGTTTTTTCAAACAGGGATTGCTGAAGCTAACATGATTGGCATAGCATCAGGATTGTCTATTGGGGGCTATATTCCTTTTGCCACTACTTTTGCTAATTTTGGTACAGGAAGGGTTTATGACCAAATCCGCCAATCAGTAGCCTATTCTGGTAAAAATGTTAAAATAGCATGTTCGCATGCAGGATTAACTTTAGGGGAGGATGGAGCAACACATCAAATATTGGAAGATATTGGATTAATGAAAATGTTGCCTGGTATGGTAGTTATTAATCCGTGTGATTATAATCAAACTAAAGCAGCTACTATAGCTGTTGCTAACTATACGGGTCCCGTTTATTTAAGGTTTGGAAGACCCGTTGTTCCTGTTTTTACACCTGAAGATCAAGAATTTATTATTGGCAAGGCCATTACATTGATTGAAGGTTCAGATGTCAGTATTTTTGCCACGGGTCATTTAGTATGGGAATCTATTCTTGCAGCTGATATTTTAAAAGAAAAAGGCATACATGCTGAAGTGATCAATATTCATACGATTAAGCCATTAGATACTCAAGCTATTTTAGAATCTGTTAAAAAGACTAGTTGTCTTGTTTCTGCAGAAGAACATCAAATTAATGGCGGTTTAGGTGATTCCATTGCACAATTTTTAGCTACCACGATGCCATTGCCACAGGAATTTGTTGGGGTCAATGATTCCTTTGGGGAATCAGGAAAACCAGCGGATCTAATGGATAAATATGGTTTAAATGCAGTTTCTATTGCAGAGAAGGCTTTGAAAGCTATTTCTAGAAAGTAGTGTTTTATTAAAAGGGATAACCTATTCCAATATTAAATTCAATTGGGTTTTCTGATGAATTTAATGATATCTGATTAAATACCCATTTCTCGTTTTTCGGTTTTGCTGGATTGATTACTTTAGCAGCCATATCAAGTCTTAATATAAAATAGTTGAAGTCCCAGCGCAGTCCGAAACCTGTGCCTACAGCTATTTGTTCTATAAATGAGTCTAATTTGAAATTTGACAATGGTGAATTGGGCTCATTTATCCCCCAAATATTTCCTGCATCTACAAAAAAAGCTCCATTAATATCACCTAAGAAATTTAATATTTTAAATCGATACTCTAGGGATGATTCAATTAAAACGCTACCTGGCTGCTCAATTAAATTAGTGTCTGTATTACGTGATCCTGGACCTAACCTTCTTGGTTTCCACGCTCTTAGTGAACTAGGACCTCCTATAAAAAAGTTTTTTTCATATGGTAATTGAAAATCATTTTCTTGTCCATAGGCATATGCAATTCCACCAATGAATTTATAGGCGAGCTGGGAAGTCCTTTTTTGACCTAAAAAGACATATTTTCTATAGTCAATATTCATTCTTAAAAAACGGAAAAACTGCATAGTTTCTTTATTTCCTAAAAAGTCTTCAACAAATTTTAATTTCTTTTCACCAAAAAGGTTTAGAGTCGTTCCGCCTGATTCTAAGCCTATAATAAATGATTTACCTTCTATTAATTGATTTGAAGGGTAGAAAGTGCGGTAAGTATATAGGAAGTTGATACTAGATACAAAACTAGGGTTGAAGCTTCTAAATAAGTTATTTCCTTTTATCCTTAAATCGTCCAAATAATTTGTAAATAATTTGGAGGTTGCAGTATTGGGGTAATTTGTATTTATAATATTTAAATCAAATAATGATAATTGAAAAAATTCAAAGGGTGTTTTTTTCCATAGATACCTTTGAAGTATTTTGAAATTGGTTCTTACATATTCGGGTCTATCGATATAGTCATAACCAAACCCTAATTGAGTTTTTGCACCATAAAAATAACCTAGTTTTTTAGTGAATTTTTCAGGTAAAAACAGCGTAGGAAAATTGGCGGTCGCTCCTAAATTGATTTCTAGATTTTTTCTGGTTAGATCCGTATTTATAAATCCAGCCTGAGCTTCAAATCCTAATCTAGCTGAAAAATCTAAATAATCTAATTCTGTAAAAACGCGCCTTATTTTAAACGAATTATATAAAAAAGGACCAGGTATTCCTCTAAAGGCACTTCCTCCAAGTTCAGATGAAATATTGTATTTATCGTTTCTTGTTAATTCTATTTTGGGAAATAGCCGAGTGGAAATAGTGTCATATTGAATTGAAACTGACTTAAATTGGTCTGTTTCATATATATTTTGAAGGCTATGTGTTGTTTTATCTATTGAAAACAAATCACCTTCGTGAATGGATATTAATCTTTTTAATTGAGGGGTAAATGTAGGAGTTTTATTCATTGACGATTCAGATTGTTCAATTGCATAAAACTCTTTAAAATCAATAGGTCCAAATCTGAATAATCGATCGTAAGCCTGATTAGTAATGAAATTTTTAGTATTGGGTATTTGATATATTAAACTTATATTTTTTAAGGTCGTGTCTTTAAGATCATTAATTTTAATTC
>CAIZMB010000042.1 GCA_903933935.1 uncultured Cytophagaceae bacterium | reverse complement strand
TTTTCATATTTTACTGGTTTATTACAAAAGAAAATTTAAAGGTTCAAAATATTTTATTACTAGCTTCAAGTTACTTTTTTTATGCTTGCTGGGATTGGAGGTTTTTATTTTTACTTATTTTTTCGACCTTACTTGACTATTTTTCAGGATTTAAAATCTTCTTGGCTTCAAATAAAAAAATAAAATTATATTGGCTGGTAATAAGTATTGGACTTAATTTAGGTTTTCTAGGTGTTTTAAAATATTACAATTTTTTTTCACTTTCATTATCTAATGGACTTTCATTGCTTGGATTTAAATCAAATATGGGTTCATTGCAACTTATATTACCTGTTGGCATATCTTTTTATACATTTCATGGATTGTCCTATGTTCTTGATATCTATAAGAATAAAATAAAACCAGAAAGAAATATTATAACATATTCTGTTTTTGTTAGCTTTTTCCCTTTACTTGTAGCTGGACCAATCGAAAGAGCAACTCATCTTTTACCTCAAATTATCAAAAAAAGAGTATTTAACTATTCAAAAGCGGTTGATGGTTTAAGGCAAATATTGTGGGGTTTATTTAAGAAAATTGTCATAGCTGATAACTGTTCAGAATATGCAAATACAATTTTCAATAATTCAGCTGAATTTTCTGGAAGTACGCTTGTTTTGGGGGCATTGTTTTTTTCTATTCAAATATATTGTGATTTTTCAGGTTATTCTGATATTGCCTTGGGTACAGCCAAATTATTTGGTTTTGAACTTATTAGAAATTTTTCTTTTCCATATTTCTCTAGAAACATTGCTGAATTTTGGGGACGTTGGCACATCTCACTTTCCTCGTGGTTCAAGGACTATCTATATATACCATTGGGTGGGAACAAAAAAGGAATTTGGATCAGGATAAGAAATACTTTTATTATTTTTATTGCGAGTGGCTTTTGGCATGGCGCAAATTGGACTTTCATTATTTGGGGACTATTAAATGCCTTATATATATTACCTTATATATTTATAAATAATCAACAATTTAATCAAGTCATTGTGGCAAGAGGTAAATATCTACCCACAATCAAAGAATTTTTTTCTATTATACTAACTTTTAGTTTAACATCATTTGCTTGGATATTCTTCCGTGCTTCCAATGTCAGTCACGCTCTTAGTTATATTTCTGAAATATTTTCAAGCTCATTGTTTACAATTCCAAATGAGGTTCCAATGAGTAAATTAATTATATTTTTAACCATATTATTTATTTTAATTGAATGGATGGGTCGAGAACAACAATATGCTATTGAATATTTAGGAAGAAACTGGAATAAATTTACAAGATGGATAATGTATATTTATATAGTAGTACTAATTTCAAAATATGCTTTTAAAGAACAGAATTTTATCTATTTTCAATTTTAAAATTTCAATATGCGAAAATTTATATACAACACATTAATCTTTCTTTTTTTTTTAACAATTCTTGTTTTTACAGGTTTGTTTTTACCCGCAACTCCTAGAATTTCAAATTCTTTATTTTTTGCAGAAAAATATAAAGATTTACAATTGTCAAAGGTTTCTCGTCCAAGAATTATATTTATTGGGGGATCAAACTTAAGTTTTGGATTAAACAGTCAAATGATAAAAGATTCATTGAAACTTAATCCTATTAACACGGGCTTGCATCAAGGAATTGGATTGGAATACATGTTGGATCATAATTTAAATAAAATTAAAGCAGGTGATATAGTAGTTGTCTCGCCAGAATATCATCAATTTTATGACAAAAATTCATATGGCGGTGAAGAATTATTACCAATGGTATTTGATGTAACATCATTTAACTTGAATAAAATAAAATTCAAACAATGGCAAAATATATATAAATTTATTCCTAGTTACAGTTTGTCAAAATTTTTACCATTTGAATATTATGGTTTTACCAAAAGTAATATTTATAGTGTTTATTCTTTCAATGAATTTGGTGATGTATTTACTCATTGGAAATTATCAAATCAAAAAATTTCAGCAGTCAATGCGGTTGGTGAAAATTTCAATTTTTCAATCATAACTGATTTAAAAAAGTTTCAAAAAAATGTTTTAGAGAGGGGAGCATTATTGTATATTGCATTTCCTGGTTTCCAAGCAACTTCATTTGAAAAATGTAAAAACCAAATTAAAGAAATTCAGCACCAATTAATAATTAATGGATTTACTATACTTGGAACTCCTGAAAAATATAAAATTCCTGATGATATGATGTTTGACACGATATATCATTTATCAAAAAAAGGGGTTGATTTTAGAACAAACTTATTAATTTTAGACATTAGAAATACGAATAATCTAAATTTCAAAAAAAAGCAATTACTTAAATTAAATACATGATATTTTAATTACATTTTGTTAAAATTAAAAAAAACTTAATTTTAGCCAATTAGTGACGTTCATCACTTATAGCCTCACTATCTCAAAAATAAAAATTAGATCACATGGAAAAGCTAGACAGAAACGTCGGGCTTTTTTGTTTCAAGGGATTTTGCTTGTTTTCTATCAAGTTTTGTCTGTTGAAGAGATTATTATTCGCATATAATAATAAGGCCTTTAAATTCAATAATATGGTCTATATCACCTACCTGAGACACGCCTTCGGACTCAAATAATTCTCATTTACAATTTTGGTTTCCGAAAAATTAGGCAATGTTGCCAGGGAAGGTTGGCTATATTTTTTTCAAATAAAAAGCCTGAAGCCTTGAACTCCTTCACTGCCTGTTGCTCACCCATTTTATGAATGGTCTTAATGGGTACATTCGGATCTTCGGCCCTGAACTCTACCAAAACCAGCTTACCACCGGGCTTGAGCGCTTCCAACATGGATAAAGTCATCTCATAAGGAAAAGAAAATTCATGGTAGACATCCACGAGTAACATTACATCAATGCTATTTGCTGGTAAGGAAACTTTCTGTTCTGTACTCAATACCGGAATAATATTCTTGTGACCTTCAAGCTTAATTCTGTTTTTCAAGTAAGCAATCATTTCTGGTTCCACATCTACGGCATACACTTTTCCGTTACCCACCATTTTTGATAACAATGTGCTATGGTATCCACTACCAGCACCAATATCCGCTATGGCTGTGCCTGGTTGTACGGCGATGTTTTTCAATAACTGTGTTGTATTTTCTTCCATCTCCCTTTCTTTTCGTTCAAGCCACTCAATGCCATAATGGCTCATCACATGTGCAATTTGTCGCCCCATATACCATTTACGGATGCCATTGGGATCTCCAGATTTCACTGTATATCTCTCCTGTGCAACGAGGTTAGCGGTCTGCAGTAACGCAAGAAATAAAAGGATAAAATGCCAAGATTTTTTCATGGTTGACTTTTTGTTTTATTATTACAGTTCAAGAGATGTTTTCATCGAAGAGAAAGATAGTACAAAAGTATGAATTCTCAGGAGGTCCAAAAAAGCTTGACAGAATTATTGGTTTTTTTTATCAATACGATTAGATTGTAAATTCCGGGGCATAATAGACGCGAGGTATCACGTCACTACAAATATACTTTTACCAATTACCTAATACCTTTTACC
>CAIZMB010000041.1 GCA_903933935.1 uncultured Cytophagaceae bacterium | reverse complement strand
TGATGTAACCCGCCTTAATGAAGGTATTAAAACCTGGCATCAATGCTTTATACTCCTTATTATTTTTCTCTAAAATATCACCAAAATAGGCCCAATTGCGTTTAGACTCGATGAGGAAATTATACAGAACGCGCATTGGATTGTATGTTAAAGTACCTTGCAACATTTCGATTCGGTCGGGACTATAATAATCGAAAGATTCTATCCAGGCGGGCACTTGAGACTTTCCTGAGACGCGGTAAAAATCAATTCTATCAGTATTTCTTTTTAAAATAGCTAAGTCGGCGGAAATTCTAATTTGATGATATGAATCTTCAAACAAAAGTCTTTCCTCGGCTATTCCTTCTAATTTTTTAATGTGTAAGGTTTGATCTTTTGCGTACCAATTGCCTTGAATGAGAGGATGATACAAAGAGTCCTTCACTCCGATGTATGTCACAAAAGACCCTTTGGGGATATCAATAGAACCCTCTGGCGAAATCCAAAAAGAGGGTGCCAAAACACGAGCAATGATCTTTTTGTTTTTCAGTATTTCTAGTTGGGCCGCCTCCCGCGAAGCCAAAAGGCCCAATTTATTTCCTTGGATCCATAGTCGGCCCTTCGCTGTACCAAATGCCCCAACAATAGGTTCTTTTATATTTTCATTCGACCGAAATTCCAAATTAAAATTAGGCGCGCCTGTTTTTCGTTTTAATGAAATTTTGGCCATTCCTTCGTTGGCCTTCCCGTCCAATGTTAACAGAGATTTGATGCCCAAAAGACTTGCGGATCGAGGTAATATTTCCCATTCATTTAATGTTAGCTTGGAATTTGGAATTCCCCAAATGGCGCCTCCCAAATCCGCATCGGCACCTATTCCAAACTTATCCTTTAATAACCAAGAGAATTCCTTGCTTTCTAATCGAAGGCTATCCTTACCAATTTTGAATCGAACTTCGGGTTTTTCCCAAGTAAATCTTGGCCCGTCCGAAGCTTTACTAGGTGAGAACCAAGAGGTTTGCTCATCATAAAAATCGGCCATAGGAGCGTCTGATAGGGGCGATTCGGTATCCCAACCATCACTCTGAGTCGTTACTTGTAAGGTGTCAGCTAATTTTGTTTTGATCGTGGGCCACAGAATTCGCAAGTTTCCTTGAATGCTTATGGTCAGATTTCCAGTTTGAATTAATTGTTTAGTGTAAAACCAGGAGTCCAATTGCTCCGCTAAAACCATAGCAGTTTTAGCATCTTTTTGATCTAGTAATCTTTTCCAAACAGTAATAAAATCGGAAAATAGTGGGGAATCATTGGGAATCTGAACCACATTTCTGATAAAGAAATAAGCTAAATTGGGCGTTCGAAAGCCATTTTTTGGCATTAGAATGACTATTTCTTGGATCTCCGCGGTTTGTTGTTGGCTCAGAAATTTAGACCCCCATAAACTAGAAAACTGATCGCCAATTTTAGGAGCATCCTTAAACTTGCTCGTTGATATCCATGATTTAACTTCTTGCGCTAAACGATCTGGTTTTCCTGAAATTGATTGCGCTTGACCTCTATATGAATAAACAAAGGCAAAAATTAAATAAGACAGAATCTTTATATGGCGCAACGATTTTGGCATAATCAAACTCAAAAGAAGGTAAAAATACATAAAAATTTAAGATATTTGGGGCTAATATTACCTATATGAATAACGTACTCTCATTGTTTTCCAGTATAAAAGCATTTGTTTTTGATGTGGATGGGGTCATGACGGATGGGCAAGTACATGTGTTGGAAACGGGTGAGCATTTTAGAAGTTTTTTTATTCGGGATGGTTATGCCATAGAAAAGGCGAGAGAGGCGGAATTTTCATTATGTGTTATCTCGGGAGGCGGACATCTTGGAGTCAAAAAAAGGTTAGAAAATTTAAAGTTTCAAGACATTTACATGAGTTTGGGCGGGCAGGATAAATTGAGCACCTACCTTTCTTGGCTTGAAAAAATAGGCATTTCGGAGGAACAAGTTTTATATATGGGGGATGACACGCCTGATTTAAAAATTTTACAAAGACCCAATTTATTGAGTACTTGTCCTGCTGATGCGATTCCAGAAATTAAATCGGCGGTTAAATACGTGTCGCCATATAAAGGTGGACAGGGTGCAGTTCGAGATGTCATTGAAAAAGTGATGAAATTACAAGGCAAATGGCCTGAATAAATACCAACACATGGCACTAATCTTACCGGTAAAAGGGGTATCCCCGCAATTTGGAAGTAACAATTGGCAAGCGCCCAACGCCACAATTGTAGGCGATGTCCAAATAGGCGATTTTTGTACCATTTGGTTCAATGCGGTGATAAGAGGCGATGTCAATAAAATCAAGATTGGCCATCATTCCAATATTCAAGATGGTGCCGTAATTCATTGTACTTATCAAAAAACGGAAACGACGATTGGCAATTATGTTTCGATCGCGCACAATGCCATTGTTCATGGATGTACGATTGAAGATTCTGTTCTAGTAGGAATGGGGGCCATCATCATGGATGGGGCCTATATTGAAACAGGTAGTATCATTGCCGCTGGGGCCGTTGTCACTCAAAATACACGTGTGCCTTCTGG
>CAIZMB010000040.1 GCA_903933935.1 uncultured Cytophagaceae bacterium | reverse complement strand
TAAAATGCAATTATGCCTATTTAAACGTTTTAAATTAAGATTCTTACAATTGTAAATCGCACTATTATTATTTATCTAAAAAGCTAATTATTGTATTTGTAGAAAATAAATCATGGATACGTTTTTTATTCAAGCAATTTTGCTATATTTGTATATCAAAATACTTCAATCTTCTGTTGGGGTAGGGGAGTGACAGAATGTCACTTGTCAATTTAGCTAAATTCAAGGCTATTAAATCACAAAATAATATTTCGTTTGTTTACATAAGTTGCTGAAAATCAATTATTTGATACATTAAAGTTTAAGCTAAATTTAGTCTTGATTTTGGCATTAAAATCGATAAAAAGATGCTTTAAGCGATCTTTTATTTTTTAATTCCATTGAGAATTTCATCATTTTACCCGTTCTTTGTCTTTCAATAATTGCATAAGATTTATATGAATACGTTAGAAAAAATTATTTTAGAGGCTTGGGATAATCCTGAGTCAAGAAAAAACGCAGAAACGGTTAAAGCTATAGAAGATGTAGTAGAATTGGTGGATAAGGGTCAGCTTAGAACAGCAGCACCTAAGGAGGATGGAACATGGCAAGTAAATGAATGGGTAAAAAAGGCTATTGTCATGTATTTCCCTATTCGCCAGATGGAAGTAAGTGAAGTTGGGATATTTGAATACCATGATAAAATGCGTTTAAAGTCTAATTATAAGGAATTGGGTGTTAGAATTGTTCCACCAGCTGTCGCTCGTTATGGCGCATATTTAGCTAAAGGCACTATTTTAATGCCTTCATATGTCAATATTGGGGCATTTGTGGACGAGGGAACCATGGTGGATACTTGGGCAACGGTTGGAAGTTGTGCTCAAATAGGCAAAAATGTCCATTTAAGTGGTGGTGTTGGCATAGGTGGAGTTTTAGAACCACCTCAAGCATCCCCAGTTATTATTGAGGACGGGGCATTTATTGGATCCCGTTGCATTGTAGTTGAAGGAGCGCATATAGGTAAAAAAGCTGTGTTGGGCGCGGGAGTAACCATAACGGGCTCATCAAAAATCATTGATGTTTCTGGTCCGGAACCTATTGAGTATATTGGATTTGTTCCTGAGAATTCAGTTGTTATTCCAGGTAGTATTCAAAAAACATTCCCAGCGGGCACTTATGGAGTACCTTGTGCGCTGATTATAGGCAAAAGAAAAGAAAGTACGGATTTGAAAACATCCTTAAATCAAGCATTAAGAGAAAATAATGTCGTAGTCTAATCCAAAATCAATGATTACCTTTACACCCGGTCTTATAAACCGGGTTTTTTTATGGAAAATGAATTGAAAATTGGCGAATACAATAGCCTACGTATAATTAAAGAAGTTCCTTTCGGGCTTTACCTAGATGGATATGAGGACGAAATATTGCTTCCACTGCAGTATGTGCCAGAAACATACCAAATAGATGATATATTAGAGGTATTTATATATCGGGATTCTGAAGATCGAATCATTGCAACTACACTAAAGCCTTATGCGACAATCAACCAATTTGCATATTTAGAGGTACATTCAGTTACTCCATTAGGTGTATTTTTAGAATGGGGCTTAGCAAAACACTTATTTGTTCCTTTTAGCCAGCAATTTCAAAAAATGACCGTTGGCAGATCTTATCTAGTCTATATTTACCTAGATGCACAAACAGATCGTATTGTAGCTTCAGCACGTGTCGAAAAATTTCTACCGGTGATTGATGCAGAAAGCATGTTTACAATTGGCGACAAAATAGAAGTGATTCCATTTGAATACACCGATCTTGGAATAAAATGTTTAGTTAACAATTGTACAATCGGATTGTTATTCAAAAATCAAGTGTTTACAAAACTAAACATGGGCCAGTTGACCAGCGTTTACATATCTAACATTAGGCCGGACGGTAAATTAGATTTAAGACTAGAACCTATGGGCCATGTGCGAGTTGACAATCAAATCACGCGTGTTTTAGAAGCTTTAAAAGAAAACAATGGTGTACTAATGCTGCATGATAAAAGCCCTGCCGAGCTCATTTACGATCAGTTAGGTATGTCGAAAAAAGATTTCAAGAAGGCGGTAGGTGGTTTATACAAAAGTAAACAAATTGCCATTCATGATGATTGTATATCACTTTTGTAAACAAAATATATCTTGATTTTTAGTTGTATTTTAATTCACTAAAATTTACTTTTGTTACTCGTTATTTACAAAAGTATTTTTTATGAATTTAAGTGATAAGATAGAATTGTTAATTAAAAGAAAGCAAATGAGTTCCTCTCAGTTTGCGGATGTATTAGGAATTCCTCGGAGCAGTATTTCTCATATATTATCTGGTAGAAATAAACCAAGCTTAGATGTTGTACAAAAAATACTAACTGCATTTCCTGAGGTCAGTGCAGAAGACTTATTATTTGAGGATCGAACGTTAATCGTTGCGGGAACAAAATTACCCACACCTACGAGTCAGGAAACTTTGCCATTGAATAATTTATTTGATGCCCCGAATGATACCGCTTCAGAATCCATTAAAAATAATTTGCCGGAGTCTACTATTGTACGATCAAATCTCAGGCGGTCGGTAAAAGAAAGTAATTTAACCACCAATACAGTGGGCAATGATTCTGGTCTAGAAAATATACACACCTCCGGTAGGTCTCTTCAAAAGAAAATTGATCGTGTGATTATATTTTATTCTGATGGCACGTTTACAGAAAGTAAACCCTCTGATTAATTTCGTTGAAAAAAAATAAATTTCAAGGAGTTCTATTGATCAAAACATAAATCCATTTCATTTTCCAATGAGTCACACTTATCCACAAGATATCCACACTTGTGCACAATTGTATTTTAGAAAAGACCTACTAGTACCTTTTAAATATCTTATCCACAGGATGTACCCTACTTATCCACAGAAAATTGTGGATAAGTGCTTAACATGTTAACAAATGGTTCATGTAAATGCTTTGAATGGAATTTATATGGTCTAAACATAAATATAATTACAGCTAAATTTAGCCTGGATGGTATTTTTTGACTTTGGCTTAATATTGATTAATTTTAAAACATATACGTAATCATTTTATGCAAAAATTAGACTCATTGAACCAAGTAGCTCAATTCCACCAGACATTTGGAGCACCTATATTAGCAGAGCCTACCATTCCTTCTCCTGAAAGATGTGGATTAAGGGTAAGTTTGTTGGCCGAAGAATTAGATGAATTAAAGGAAGCTATCGCGGCCAATGACTTAGTTGAGATTGCGGATGCTTTGTGTGATTTACAATATGTACTCTCAGGGGCGGTTCTAGAATTTGGATTGGGCGAAAAGTTTGTGGACTTATTTAATGAAGTACAGCGCTCTAATATGTCTAAGGCATGTCAAAGTTTAGCGGAAGCTGAATTTACCGTCAAATTTTATCGGGATAAAGATGGAACGGAAGCTGAGATAAAAGAAGAACATGGAGTTTGGAAAGTTTTTAGAAAGTCAGACAACAAAGTTTTAAAATCAATCAATTATTCTCCAGCGGATTTAGTGTCCATTTTAAAATGATCAAAATCTTATTGATTGAAGACGAGCCAAAGACCGTTCAATCCCTAAAACAAGGGTTGGAAGAAAATAATTATGATGTTTCCATTGCCTATGATGGCCATATCGGTAAGCAATTAGCGCTGGCACATACATACCAGCTCATTGTTTCGGACATCATAATACCAGGAATTAATGGATTAGAATTATGTAGAGAACTTAGGAGACTAGGAATACAAACGCCCATTTTGATGTTAACGGCCTTAAGCACTACGGATGATAAATTAAATGGTTTTGAAGCCGGTGCGGACGATTATTTACCTAAACCGTTTGACTTTAAGGAATTTTTAGCCCGAGTAAAAGCGTTAATTAAAAGGTCGAATCAAACAATATTAGAAGCGCAGGTCTTAAAATTTGCCGACCTAGAAATGGACTTAAACAGTTCTTTAGTGAGTCGAGCTGGACAAATGATTAATTTGACTTCGAAGGAATTTCAGCTTTTGGAATACTTCCTACGAAATCAAGAAAAGGTGATCTCAAAGGCTGAAATTGCTGAAAATATTTGGGAAGTAGAGGATGAAAATAGTTCAAATTTAATCGAAGTATATGTTAATTATTTACGTAAGAAGGTCGACAAAGGGTTTTCGAGTAAATTGATACATACACAATTTGGAATGGGTTATATTTTACGACAAGAATAAAAGATGCAGATACGGTCCCGACTAACTTATCAGTTTACTTATCTAGTTTCGGCGATCTTATTCGTATCTTATTTCATTATTTATGTATTTTCTCAACAGAATTACAAAGATAAATTTTACAGCCGACTGCGTCAAAAAGCTAATACAGCTGCAGAATTGTTAGTGAACGTAAACCAAGTTGACTCCAAACTTTTTCGAATAATCAATCGGGCCAATCGGGATATCCTCTACAAAGAAAACATCATGGCCTATGACACCTGCAACGAACGAATTTATCGATCGAATGATACGATCAATTTTCACATAGATGTGGACCGAGTGAAGGAAGTCTTTAAAAAGAAAGAGGTCCGTTTTGAAGTAGATAAATTAGAAGTACTTGGTACCGTGTTTGTGACTCCAGAAGGCCAAATAGTAGTTTTTGCAGGTGCTGAGGACCAATACTCAGCAGAAAATGCCAAAGATTTAAAAAACATTTTAATTGCCCTTTTCTTATTATTCGTATTTATCGTAGTCATTTCGGGTTGGTTTTTTGCAGGAAGAGCCATAAAACCTATTTCAGAAGTAATCAAGCAAGTAGACCAATTATCTCCTAAAAGATTGGAACAAAGGTTAAATACTGCAGATTCTGAAGATGAAATAGGGAAGATGGTGACCACAATTAATCGCTTATTAGAGCGAATTGAAAATGCATTCAAATTGCAAAAAACCTTCATCGCTAATGTATCACATGAGTTGAAAAATCCATTGACAAAAATTTCATCCCAATTAGAAGTTAGCCTTTTAAATGAACGAAAAATTGAAGATTATAAGCAAACAATCGCCTCAGTATTAGAAGACACTCAAGACCTTGCCGCCATTACTGAAAGCCTATTGGAACTCAACAAAATAAGCATATCAGATTATCAAGCAAGTTTTTCAATTCTTAGAATAGATGAAATAATGTGGGAATCCCGAAGCTTAACTCAAAAGTTAAATGCTGCATATAAAGTAATGATCGACACTCAATTCATGCCCGATAATGAGGAATTACTACATATTAAAGGAGACGAAAAATTGGTTCTTCCACGTGTAATCACTGGGGAGCGGACAGGACGGACATTAAGGGGTTCCGGGCTTCAGGAGTACCTCCAGAAGAATAAGGGGTTCCGG
>CAIZMB010000039.1 GCA_903933935.1 uncultured Cytophagaceae bacterium | reverse complement strand
CATCATAAAATAAAACAAAAAAATTTTATTTTTTTTGATTACCCCTTTGAAATGAATAACACCTTTGGAACCTTTACGATCAAAAAGTCAGATAGCAAATTGCCGAAATATCAGCAATTGATCAATTCGCTTTTGCAGGATATCGAAATGGGTGAATTAAAACCAGGTGAACGTTTACCCAGTATTAATGAGGCCTCTGAAGAATGTTATTTATCGAGAGATACCGTCGAGAGAGCCTATACTGAGTTACATAAAATGGGCGTTATCACTTCTATTTTCAGAAAAGGATACTTCATTTCGGAATCAACATTCAAAACAAAGACAAAAATTTTATTTTTAGTGGGCAAAATCACCGATTCGACCAAATCGATCTTTGATGTCTTTTGTCAAACATTAGGAAAAAATGTTTCAGTAGATATTTTCACATATCAATACAAAGCACAACAATTTCAAGAGATTATGAGCCAACAATTAGGCAATTATCATTATTATGTTGTGATGCCCCATTTAATTGAGGAAGATGATGAAAATTTAAAGTGTTTAAAGAAAATACCATCTGACCGATTGATCATCTTGGATCATTCATTTTCAAATCTAAGCCAAACGTTTGCCAGCATCGTTAGCAAACCAATCAGTCAAATCAAAAAAGTTTTTAATACCCAACTAAACCTGTTTAATAAGTACCATTCATTTAATTTAGTTCTGACTGAGGAAGATTATTTCGATGCAGATTTAATTAATGGATGTAGTAAATTCTGCGAATCTATTTCAATGAATTTCCAAGTTTTAGATGGTCTTGACGAAGACGATATGCGTTTAGGTGAAATTTATTTCACTTTAGCGGATTGCGACCTTGCCAAGGCCATCCATTATGCGGACAAAAAAGGGTTTGAGGTTGGAAAAGATATAGGGTTAATCGGATATAATGATTCTTGTTTTAAAGAATTGTTGGTGGGCGGAATTTCTGTCATTTCAAGCCAACCGAATCAAATGGGCAGAATGGCTGCTGAAATGATTCAAGAAAATTCAAAAGAAAACATAGAATTAGATCTAAAATTCATCCAAAGAAATTCACTTTAGGGTTTAATTTGCAAAAATGGACCATGGCCTCATGGTTCCATTTTTTTTATGTGAGCTATATTTCTTTTTATTCCTCTCAATTTCGTTCGATTAATCGCTGAATAGCGAAACAACTCATTAAATAAATCTTCTGAAAGTCCTTCCCAATCCTGCCGATTAAGGCCTAAAAATTGACTATTTGCTTCAAAAAGTGGTTCTTTATGTGGCTTGGAAAAACGATTCCAAGGACAAACATCTTGGCAAATATCACAACCAAATATCCAACCTTGAAAATCCTTTTGCAGATCAATGGGCATATTCTCTTTTAATTCAATCGTAAAATAACTGATACATTTCGACCCATCGACCACATAAGGCGTAATCGCATCCGTGGGACAAGCATCAATGCAGCGGGTACAAGTGCCACAAAAATCTTTGATGGGTCCGTCAGGTTCACAAGCTAGATCAATCAACATTTCCGCCAAAAAATAAAAACTACCTCGTTTGGGAATAATCAAATTTGCATTTTTTCCGATCCAACCAATACCCGATTTTTGAGCCCAAGCTTTTTCTAAAATAGGTGCTGAATCCACAAACATTCGACCTGTAAAATCACCTAATTCAGCCTGTAAATCATCCCATAAAAGCTTCATTTTATCTTTGATCACTACATGATAATCGATGCCAAAAGCATATTTTGATACCTTAAAGCTATCTTGTAATGGTTGGTAATCTGGAGAAGGGGAATAATTATACACAAGTGAAATAACCGTTTTGCAACCTTCTACTAATTTCCGTGGATCTAAACGTTTGTCAAAATGATTCTCCATGTAGGACATATTCCCATGCATATTTTTGGATAGCCAATTTTCTAAATTGGGCGCTTCGTTTTCTAAAAAATCAGCATTAGACAAACCGCAAAACTCGAAACCATGTCGGGATGCCAAGGATTTAATTGTATCAGAAATGTTTTTGGGAGACCTACTCATGCGACATAAATTTACGAATGCAATTCAAATTATGCCAAACTGTCATAAAATAGTTTTTGGTGTATGATTTGTTTAACGGAAACCTTATTAATTTTGCCATATGAAAAAGAAAAATACCGAAATCAATCCGGAAGAGGAAAAAGCTAATACACAGGAAACCGTCGAAAACATCCCATCTGAGTCTGAAGACACGGAAGAAACAACTGAAGTAAAAGATGAATTATCAGAAATGAAGGAAAAATACCTTCGTTTATATTCAGATTTCGAAAATTTTAGAAAGAGAACAGCTAAGGAAAAAATTGATTTAATTCAAAGCGCTTCGGCCCAATTAATTGTCGAGCTATTGCCTGTCATGGACGACTATGAACGAGCTTTAGCAAATGCACCCCAAGGTGAAATATCGGAGGGTACTCAATTGATTTTCAATCGATTGAATTCTATTTTGTTAGCCAAAGGTTTAAAAGAATTACCTGCCAAAGGTGAAGTTTTTGACGCAGATTTACATGATTGCATTACACAGTTTCCAGCTCCAACAGAATCAGAAAAAGGCAAAGTTGTTGAGGTAATTGAAAAAGGATATACATTAAATGAAAAAGTCATTCGCTTTGCTAAAGTGGTGGTTGGTAACTAATTAAAAAATGGCTCAAAAAAGAGATTACTACGAAATTCTAGGGGTATCGAAATCGGCATCAGAGGAAGAAATAAAGAAGGCGTATCGGAAGATGGCTATCAAATATCATCCAGATAAAAACCCAGATAATAAAGAGTCAGAAGAAAAATTCAAGGAGGCTGCAGAGGCCTATGAGGTACTGAGCAACGCACAGAAAAAAGCGCAATATGACCGTTTTGGACATGCTGGAATGGGTGGCGCAGCAGGCGGAGGATTTGGTGGAGGTGGAATGAATATGGAAGACATCTTCTCGAATTTCGGAGATATTTTTGGTGACGAAAGCCCATTTGGCAGTTTTTTCTCTGGCGGCAGAGGTGGTGGAGGTGGTCGAAGACAAAGAAAGGGAAGCGATTTACGCATAAAATTAAAATTGAATCTAGAGGAAATTGCCAACGGGGTTGAGAAAAAAATCAAGGTGAAAAGGCATGTAGCCTGTAAATCTTGCCAAGGAAATGGATCTAAAAATGGAACTGATTTAAAGACCTGCGGAACATGTCAGGGATCAGGTCAGGTTAAAAGAGTCCAACAAACGATGTTGGGACAGATGGTTACTTCATCCACTTGCCCTACTTGTAGTGGCGAAGGAAAAAGTGTGGGTGCAAAATGTGAGGCTTGTTTTGGAGAAGGCAGGGTCTTAGAAGAGGAAATCATCCCAATCAAAATCCCATCAGGAGTTTCCAATGATATGCAACTTTCAATGAGTAGCAAAGGAAATGTACCACCTAGAGGTGGAATTGCTGGAGATTTATTAATTGTCATTGAAGAAGAGGAACATGATTTACTTCATCGCGATGGCAACAATGTGATTTTCGACTTGTACGTGAGCTTCGTGGATGCTGCCTTAGGAACCTCCATAGAAGTTCCAACAATCACTGGAAAAGCAAAAATAACGCTCGAAGCCGGAACACAAGGTGGCAAAATATTACGCTTAAAAGGCAAAGGAATAAAAGAATTGAATGGATATTCGATTGGAGACCAATTGGTTCATGTCAATATTTGGACACCTAAGCAATTGACCATTGAGGAATCTGAGCTCTTAGAAAAGCTAAGGAATTCGGCAAATTTTGCACCCCAACCAGGTAAGTCCGACAAGGGATTCTTTCATAAAGTAAAGGATATGTTTTCCTAGATTTT
>CAIZMB010000038.1 GCA_903933935.1 uncultured Cytophagaceae bacterium | reverse complement strand
TTGATTTTATATCATCTAATTTTATTTTTTTTTGTCCTTGTAATCTTATTTCATTGACAGTAGTATAAGGGATACGGTAATTTTTATACCTAGAACAAGAAGTTACAAGGAATATAATAAACGGCAGAAATAATAATTGAGCAATTTTCAAATGACAGTATCTAATAATCAAATAAAGTTAATCAATTCCCTACATTCAAAAAAAGGGAGAATTGATAATAATCTATTTTTAGTAGAAGGGGAGAAGGGAATACGAGAATTATTAGAATCAACTTTCCAAATAGAATTTATTGTTTTAAATAGTAAAGAAATTAATTCTAATCTTAATGTTCGTAATACGCCGATTTACTTTGAATCTGAAAGTAATGTAATCAAATATTCAAGTCTATCTACGAATGAATATGGTTTTGCCATTGTAAAATCACAGTTGTTTAATCATAATGATTTTGATTTTACAAGTGGATATACGGTAGTTCTTGACGGCGTCCGAGATCCTGGTAATTTGGGAACTATAATTAGAATTTGTGATTGGTATGGCATAAATCAACTAGTGTGTTCTTCTGATACTACTGAGTTTTATAATCCTAAGGTTGTCTCAGCTTCCATGGGATCCTTTCATCGTATAAAGTTTTTGTATGTAGATATTTCTGACTTTTTAAATCAATTTCATGATATTTCAATCATTGGAGCAAGTTTGGAAGGTGAGAATTTACATCAATATGTATTTCCCTCAACTGGTTTTATCGTATTTGGAAACGAATCAGCGGGTATTCGGGATCAAGTCAAATATGCTTTAACAGAGCAAGTTAAAATTCCTAGTTGGGGTAAAGCCGAGTCATTAAATGTGGCTATTTCAGCGGGTATTATTTTGGATAATATCAGAAGGCCAAATTAATTTGTTTCTTTTTTTAGGTATTTTTCAATGAAATAATGAGCCACATATAGCAAGGGTGTGAAAAGTATAGCAACAAAAAATTTATAGAAATAGTTATTTAGTGAAACATTCATCCATTGACTTAATGTCCAATCTCCAAAAGCATAGAATGCTATTCCAATAACTAAAAAACTATCAATTAACTGTGAAATTAAGGTTGACCCCGTAGCTCTCAACCAAATTTGTTTGTTGCCAGTTGACTTTTTGATTTTTTCAAATACAGTTGCGTCTATTATTTGACTAAATAGAAAAGCAGTTAATGAACCAATAATAATCCCTAATCCCTGTCTGAAAATTCGACTAAAAGCTTCATTAATATTGATTCCCTTATTTACTTCAACCCAAAAATCGGCTGGAACTAATAATGTTGCTGTATAGATTATTAGAAATGCAAAAGCAATGAAAAATGCGGTTGAGTAGGATATAAATTTAACACCTGTTTTTCCAAAATAATCATTTATTATATCAGAGGTTATGAATACTAAAGGCCAATTTAATGCTCCAGCCGTTTGATTTAAATCCCATCTTTCTCCCCAAAATGTCATTAATTGCAAGGGTTGAAATCCTAGTGTTTTTTCAATACTGACAATTTTAACACCAATGATTTCAGCGATAATGGCGTTTGTTAGAAAAATTCCGAACAGAAATATAAATAGCTTTTGTTTTCTTGAAAATTCTAAAAATGTCATTTTCTGTAATTATCGAAATGTAAAGCAATTTTGTTTAAAGCAATGGAAAGTTGCTCTACATGAGGTAAAAATACAATTCTAAAGTGATTATTAGGGATAAAATTAAAACCTCTACCACCTACAACTAATATTTTCTGTTCTTCAAGTAATGACATGACAAAATGATTGTCATCTTCAAAAGTAAATTGAGAAAGATCAATTTTAGGAAATAAATATAGAGCTCCTTTAGGTTTAACACAACTTACTCCAGGAATTGAATTTAGTTTTTCATAGGCTAAATTCATCTGTCGGTATAATCTTCCATTGGGTTTATTCACTAAATCATCGATAGATTGATATCCACCAAGCGCGGTTTGTATTCCATATTGAGTGATTACATTGGCGCATAGGCGCGTGCTGAATAAAAAATTTAATCCTTCAATATAGGACTTTGCTTTATGTTTGGCTCCCGTTAAAATCATCCAACCTCCTCTAAATCCAGCGGCACGATAGTTTTTGGACAAGCCACCCATCGTAACAATTAATATATCATCACTTAACCCGGATGCCGAATGATGAATGCTGTCATCGTATATTATCTTATCATAAATTTCATCTGAAAATAGAATAAGTTTATGTTTTTCGGCGAGTTTTACTATTTCGTCAACTATTTGTTTCGAGTAAACAGCTCCGGTCGGATTATTAGGGTTAATTAATACAATTGCTCTTGTCTTAGAACTGATTTTTGATTCAATATCGGACAAATTAGGATTCCATTCGTCTTCTTCATTACATTCATAATGCACAGCATTTCCACCTGCCAAACCTACCACTGTAGTCCAAAGTGGATAATCTGGGGATGGAATTAATACCTCATCATCTGTATTTAATAAGGCCATCATGACTAATGAAATTAATTCACTGACCCCATTGCCAATGTAAATGTCTTCGATTAATATATTTTTTACTCCTCTGTTTTGATAATATTGCATGACAGCTTTTCTAGCAGCAAATAATCCTCTAGAATCTACATATCCTTGAGCATTTCGTATATTTACAATAACATCATGAACTATTTCATCTGGTGTTTCAAATCCAAAAGTGGCAGGATTTCCAATATTTAATGATGTAATTTTATATCCTTGGTTCTGAAGAATTAAAGCTTTTTCGTAGACAGGTCCTCTAATTTCATATTTTAGATTATCTAATCGTTTACTTTTATGAATTTCCATGCTTAATTTTATATACTCAAGTAAAAGTACTAATTATGTTTTAATTTGTTTAAAGGCTAATTGAATGATTTTCTTAAAGTTCTTATTTCTAGGTAATTTTTTATTTTTAAGTTTTTATGCGTTTGTATTAATTCGATATTATTATGTAGCGTCCAAGTTATTTATTTTGTCAGGGCTTTTATTTTTTAAATTTTTACTTCGCCTAATAACTTTTAATATTTTTCTTTATTTAATTTTTAATATTGGAATTTCACCTACAAATAGTTCTTATAAACAAATAAAAGAAATTGTTACAGTCCATACGAATTACAAACTAAATGACATCAATGACACTCAAATTAATTCTGTAATTAATATAGTGCAGAATGGCGATCGTGACTTTTTATACTCACTGTCTGTATTTAATCCACTTTCAGATTCATTAGGCGTCATAATACCTCTTACAACTCAAAAGATCTTTCTTACACATATAAAACATATTGAATTTAAAAAATCGCGTCCGATTCATTTTTTTAAATACATACCTAATAATGTAATGAAGCTAAAGCTTACCGGTGATGAACTTTTTTTCAAAAGCAAAAATGAACTAGTTGAATTGGAACCAACTTCTGATAGTTTTTTTACTATTG
>CAIZMB010000037.1 GCA_903933935.1 uncultured Cytophagaceae bacterium | reverse complement strand
CTTAAGTCTGAAGTCCAATTAAACATCAAGCGTTTGATGGACATCGGTTGCTACCGTGGTTTGCGTCATCGTAAGGGACTTCCCGTTCGTGGCCAACGTACTAAAAACAATTCACGTACTCGTAAGGGACGTAGAAAAACAGTTGCTAACAAGAAAAAAGTAACTAAATAATAATCGAGGATAAACCTCACCCTTTTTGATTAATTAAATTATGGCACAAGCAAAAAGAAAAGATAAAGCGAAGAAAAGAGTTGTTGTAGTTGAGCAAGTAGGCCAAGTACACATTAAAGCTTCCTTTAACAACATCATTATTTCCATTACCAATTCAGCGGGTCAAGTGATTTCTTGGGCTTCAGCAGGAAAGATGGGTTTCCGTGGATCTAAGAAAAATACTCCTTATGCAGCACAAATGGCTGCATCAAACTGCGCTGCAGTAGCTGTTGAGGCTGGAATGAAAAAAGCAGAGGTTTTTGTAAAAGGGCCGGGTGCTGGACGTGAGTCTGCTATCCGTACCATCCAAAACTCAGGTATCGAAGTATCACTTATTCGTGATATTACTCCGATGCCTCACAATGGATGTCGTCCTCCAAAACGTCGTCGCGTTTAAAGATTATTTTGTGTGTTAGGTAATTAGTAATTATTTTCTCTAACACTTTTTTTTCACTTAACTAATTACTTCATTGGGCACAAGAGGCCTAATGACTTTTAAAAAAATGGCTAGATATACAGGTCCAAAATCCAAGATTGCACGTCGATTCGGTGAAGCGATTCTTGGTCCGAGTAAAGCATTATCTCGTAAAAACTATGCTCCCGGAATGCACGGTAAAGGAAAACGATCAAAAGTTTCTGAATACGCCTTGCAATTGAAGGAGAAACAAAAAGTTAAATATACCTATGGTATTTTAGAGCGTCAGTTCGAAAATCTGTTCCACAAAGCTGCTGTAAAAGCGGGAATCACTGGTGAAAACTTGATTAAATTGTGTGAATCAAGATTAGACAATGTAGTATACCGTTTAGGCATTGCTCCTACTCGCCGTGCTGCTCGCCAATTAGTTATTCACAAGCATATTAATGTGGATGGTGAAGTGGTTAACGTGCCTTCATACTCTTTACGTCCGGGCCAATTAATCGGTGTTCGTGAAAAGTCAAAATCTTTAGAGGTGGTTTCAGCTTCTTTAGATGGTCGTTCTCCAAAACGCTTTAACTGGTTAGAGTGGGATGGTGTAGACATGGTAGGTAAGTTTATTGCCCTTCCAGAAAGAGACCAGATTCCTGAAAACTTTAACGAGCAGGCAATCGTCGAATTGTACTCTAAGTAATCATTAACGAATTATTAGAGATTTTAAATAGTACCAATAACGTTTTTTCAGTATCATTTTAAGCTACGAAATATGTCAATATTAGCATTCCAAATGCCCGAAAAAGTTGTAATGGAGAAAGCCGATGACTTTCACGGGTTATTTGAGTTCAAGCCACTCGAGAAAGGTTACGGTGTTACCATAGGTAACGCTCTTCGTAGAATTTTACTTTCCTCACTGGAAGGCTACGCAATCACTAGTGTGAAAATATCAAGTGTTTTACATGAGTTTTCTGCTATCGAAGGTGTTCACGAAGATGTATCTGAAATCATCTTGAATTTGAAAAAAATTCGCTTTAAGAAAGCACAAGAGATTTTAGAGAATAAGGTAACTCTTAAAGTAAAAGGCCAAACAGCCATTACTGCTGGAGATATCGCAAAATTTACTCCTTACTTTACTGTTTTAAATCCAGATTTAGTGATCTGCCATCTTGATTCTTCAAAAGAATTAGATATCGAGCTTTTCATTGAAAAAGGACGTGGTTATGTACCCGCAGATGAGCCTCGTGCAAACGAATTGCCTTTTGGTCATATAGCTATCGACGCGATTTACACGCCGATCAAAAATGTTAAATTTAGCATTGAGAATACACGTGTAGAACAAAAGACAGATTATGAGAAATTGGTTTTAGACATTGAAACAGATGGTTCTATCCATCCAGAAGATGCGCTAAAAGGTGCTGCTTACATTTTAATTCAACACTTTATGTTGTTCTCAGATCAGACTATGACTTTTGAGACTCCTAAGGCTGAAGAAGATAATGTAGTAGACGAGGAAATGCTTCACATGCGCAAGCTTTTGAAAACTTCTTTAGCTGACTTAGATCTTTCTGTTCGTGCTTACAACTGCTTGAAATCTGCAGATGTTCGTACACTAGGAGAATTGGCTAAATTAGAAATTTCAGATATGATGAAATTCCGCAATTTTGGTAAGAAATCATTAACTGAATTAGAGCAATTAATCGATGAAAAAGGATTGACATTCGGAATGGATGTTGCCAAATATCGATTAGATGAAGATTAATTAACAAAGTAATAGGTGGTTAATTCATGTGAATTAACTAACCGCAGCTTGAAAGAGCTTTTAACTTACGAAATATAAAAATGAGACACGGTAAAAAATTCAATCACTTAGGAAGAACAGCTTCCCACAGAGCAGCCTTATTATCCAATATGGCATCCTCTTTAATTCTGCACAAGCGCATCGAAACTACGGTAGCTAAAGCGAAAGAACTACGTAAATACGTTGAACCTTTAATTACTAAATCAAAGGATGATTCAACGAATAATCGTCGTGTTGTTTTTGCCTATTTGCAAAATAAAGAATCCGTTAAGGAATTATTTGGAATCGTTTCTGAGAAGGTAGCGAATCGCCCAGGAGGTTATACTCGAATTATTAAATTAGGAAATAGACTTGGTGATAACGCCGAAATTTGTTTCATCGAATTAGTTGACTTTAACGAAACTATGTTAGCCGCATCTGCTGAAAAAGCAGGTAAGACTCGTAGAAGTCGTCGTGGTGGAGCTAAGAAAGAAGAAGGTACTGAGGCTATTGCTGTCGCACCTATTGCTGAAACTCCTTCTGCGGAAGTTGTTGAAGATGCAGTGGTAGTTGAGGAAGTAGCCGCTGAAGCTGAAGAAGAGGTTGTAGAAGTTGCAACTGAAACTGAAGTAGCCACTGAAGATGTTGTTGAAGAAGTAGCTCCGGCTGCTGAAGAGCCAACAGACGCACCTGCAACTGAGGAGTCAACAGAAGAAAAAGGAGAAGACGCTTAATTTCTCTTAGATTTTTTTTGAAGGGCTTCAGCATTTGTTGAAGCCCTTTTTTTACGTATTTTAGCATCAAAATTATATAGTTCATATTTTATGAGAATTACTGAATCCACTCCAGCCGTTTTATTGTTGCAAGATGGCACTCTTTTTCACGGTAAGGCACTTGGTAAAATTGGGACCCATGGCGGAGAAATTTGTTTCAATACCGGAATGACGGGTTACCAAGAAATTTATACAGACCCTTCTTATGCTGGCCAAGTCATCATTAATACCACGGCTCATATTGGAAATTATGGAGTTATTAGTGAGGGAGAGGCGGAATCAGACCAAGTTCAAATTGCCGGAATGGTGTGTAATGAATTTGCTAGCGTACATTCAAGAGCCACTTCTGATGGATCACTTCAAGATTATTTAGTCAAGGCTGGAATCGTTGGAATTTCTGGAATAGATACACGGGCTTTGGTACGTCATATCCGAACAAAAGGGGTGATGAACTGCCTGATTTCTTCTGAAATTTTTGATTTAGATGCCTTAAAAATAGAATTATCTAAAATCCCTTCTATGGAAGGCCTTGAATTATCTTCTCAAGTTTGTACACAAGAGTCCTATTTTTTAGGAGATGAAAGTGCTCCACACCGGGTGGCAGTATTAGATTTAGGCGTAAAAAGAAGCATATTATCTAACTTGACGGATCGGGGATGTTACCTAAAAGTATTTCCAGCGAAAACATCCTTTGACGAAATTTCAAAATGGAATCCAGATGGTTATTTTGTATCGAATGGCCCTGGCGACCCAGCGGTAATGCCTTATGCCGTTGAAACCGTTTCAAGCTTTTTAGAAAGTGACAAACCTGTTTTTGGAATTTGCTTAGGACATCAAATTTTAGCCCAAGTTTGTGGCTTAAAGACGTATAAAATGCACAATGGCCATCGAGGCTTAAATCACCCTGTGAAAAATTTAGTTACAGGCCTATCTGAGATCACCTCACAAAATCATGGATTTGCAGTGATGATGGATGAATTGATGGCAAGCTCGAAAGCCGAATTAACTCACGTTAATTTAAATGACAAAACGGTGGAAGGCTTGCAGGTACATGGAAGAAAAGCATTTTCGGTCCAGCATCATCCTGAAGCGTCTCCTGGACCTCATGATTCCCGCTACTTATTTGACCAGTTTGTACGTTTGTTCTAAAAACATTAGGGTGATATCTCTCTAAGAGATTTTTTTGATAGAGATGTTAATTGGTATACCCAAATAAATGATTTTCCTTTATTTGCTTAGCTACGGATACAGGAACCATTTTTTCCCAATCTCCTTTGCCATTTTGAATCATGCCTAATACGTTGTCTGTACGTATAGTCATCAATTTCTCGTCATATTTTTGGATGTCTTCTAACTTCTCATTGTCCTTTAAATAGGTCAATAAGCCCGACAAATGTGGCTCCGTTTTAAATGTATTTAAGTGAATGATTTCACCCTGCTCATTTAAAGTAGGGTATAAATAGAGCTTTAATTTTTGACCAAATAAACTGGCAAATGCACTAATAATACCTCCTGGTAAATCTTTGTAATGCTTCTCATCAAAGATATATTCTAAATTTGGCATACCCATGATGAGCGCCATACGTAGTTTTGTAAATTGACTTAAATAGGCAACCAATTTAAAATATTCGTGGAAGTTTGAAATCAAAACCGTTTGGCCTAAAGAACATAAAATATCGACTCGGTCTAAAAAGTCTTTTTCGTCAATTTGATTTGTCCCATCTTCCAAATTCCGCAGCGTTAACTCAGATAAAATACAAATTTTATCATCATCCACATCCGCCTCATTTTCAAATTGCTTAACTCCTTTTTTAAGCATATCTAGAAATATGTTGGTTACAGGTCTAAACCGACCGCGAATGGCCACTATATGTTTTTTAGAAAGTGCGTCATAGGGTTGCATCACATTTCCATCGGGCCCGAAAACAGCCGCTTGTGCATATCCGTGCTTAACCAAGTATAAAGACATTAATCGATTGTCCACATCTTTAAAATCGGGACCTTCAAAACGAATCATATCTATTTCAATCCGGTCTGTCGATAAATCATCTAGCAAGGATAATAGAAGGGTTTCAGGGTTATTGTGATGTGTATAACAGCCATAAATTAAATTTACGCCAATAATTCCTAGTGCTTGCTGCTGTAATATATTATCATTATCGAGCATATTCACGTGAATCACTACATCATTAAAAGCACCATTGGGTTTTAATTGAAATCTAAGGCCTATCCAGCCATGGCTTTCATTTGTTTTTTGATAATTCAATGCCGAAACCGTATCTGCAAAGGCAAAAAATCGCTTTTCATCTGCTGATTCAGTTAAACGAACATTTAATAATTTATACTCACGGTTAAGCATTTTCATCAACCGAGTCTCACATACATATTTGCCTGAGGCTTCTTCTCCATAAATGGCATCCGAAAAAGCCATGTCATAGGCGGAAATTGTTTTAGCAATCGTGCCTGATGCTCCCCCCGCTTTGAAAAAATTAGCTGCAACATCCTGGCCAGCCCCAATTTCAGCGAAGGATCCGTAAACACTTAGATCTAAGTTGATTTTTAATGCTTTTTGTTTCGTACCAATGGATTTAACTTTAGTTGTCATTGACGAATTTATTTTGTTGATGTACAAAGGCGCGATGCAATTTAAAAAATTATATCCTCTTTTGTTATGTATTCTTGAAAAAATCCAACTCTTATTTAGTTTTTGGCCAATGCTTGTTTTTATGATACAATGTCAATCCAGCCATAGGTGCTTCAGATATATGCCCTAATTTTAATTTATGGCCATTCAAAACTCTTTTCAAAATATCGGAATAATAGAATGCGACCGAACCTGTAAAATGAATTGGGTAATCATGTGCATGCGTATATTTTAAGATATACAAAGAGCAAAATTGCTGGAATGAATGCTCAATTAATTGATAGCAAAAGGGCTCTTTACGATGTTGAAATAT
>CAIZMB010000036.1 GCA_903933935.1 uncultured Cytophagaceae bacterium | reverse complement strand
CTGTCCAGTAGTGAGTCCTGATGGAAAAAAATTATATTTCACACGTTGGAAACACCCCGACAACCTTGGGAAAGATAAAAATCAAGACATTTGGTTTTCAAGATTAAAAGAAGATAAATCATGGAGTAAGGCAGAATTATTTAGTCGGCCCATCAATAATGAAGAAAATAATGCAGTATGTGGGATTTCGTTAAATGGAAAAACTATTTTATTAAATAATGTATATGGGAAGGATGGCAAAATGGAAAAGGGAGTTTCTGTTTCTTATTTGTTAAGAACTGGAGATTTTAGCTTTCCTAAACCTTTGCAAATTATCAATTTCAAGAATAAATCAGAATTTTCGGAATACACGCTGGCCCCTAACGGAAAAGTACTGTTAATGACAACCGAAATGAAAGATTCTTATGGAGGAAAGGATATATATGTTTCTTTCCTTCGAACGGACGATAAATGGACAGAACCTAAAAACATAGGTAACAATGTAAACACGGGAGAGTCCGAAAGTACACCATTTATTGCTCCTGATGGGGTTACCATGTATTTTTCCTCCAGTGGCCATGTTGGTTATGGTAGCAATGACATCTTCTTATCTAGACGTTTAGATGACAGTTGGTTAAACTGGTCCACACCGGAGAACCTCGGACCTATAATAAACACAACACAATGGGATGGATATTTTTCTGTGGCCGCTCAAGGTGATTATGCATATTTTAGTTCTGTTGAAAATTCAATTGGCGCCGAGGATATATATCGAATAAAAATACCCCCTAAAATAAAACCATTAACCTTAATTCAATTTTCAGGAAAAATTTTGAACGAAGAAACGAAAGAGATTATTCAAGGGAAAGTACTAGTGAAATCTCTGAGTACAAGCGATTCTTTGTTTATTGAATTTGACCCTTATAATGGAGATTTTGAATTTATGTGGCCAGCAAAATTTCCTTTTACTATGGAAGTTAAATCCAAAGGGTTTATTTCTAAAATAGATCGATTCAACTATACTAAGGAAGCATTTTTCAAAACCGTAAATAAAAATTTTAATCTGTTACCTTTGCGCTTGGATAAAAAATATAATCTACCTATCATAAATTTTGAACAAGGGAAATTTGAAATTTTACCAGAGACGTATGATGAGTTAAATAACATTATTAACATTTTAAAAGAGAATATCGATTATGGCATTTTACTTGAAGGCCATACGGATAATCAAGGGGATTGGAATGAGAATTTAAAATTGTCGCTTAATCGGGTAGAAAGTGTAAGGGATTATTTAGTAGTGAAGGGAATAAATAAAGAGAGAATTCAAATTAAAGGTTGGGGAGGAATTAAACCTTTAATTAACAATATGATCGAAAGTAGACGTAAATTAAATAGAAGAGTAGAATTCACATTGTTTGCCCTATAATGACAAAATCATCCAATGATATATATTTTAAGCAGCTAAATGGCATTCGGTTTATTGCCGTTTTTTTAGTCCTATTGGATCATTGGCTCGTTCCGATTTTGCCTGTGCCCTTAGGTCATCTTGGTGTAGTAATATTTTTTGTGTTAAGTGGCTTTTTAATTACAAGAATTTTATTTTTAAATGCAGATGAAATTCAGCAAACAAAGTCTAGTGCGTGGCCTAAAATTATTCGATTCATTTATCGTAGATCTTTACGAATATTCCCTATTTACTTTATTTTGTTATTCATTGGGTTTATTTTTAACATATCTAATTTCAAGGAATTATGGCCATGGCTGATAAGCTATACTCCTAATCTTTATATTATGATTAAGGACCAATGGTTG
>CAIZMB010000035.1 GCA_903933935.1 uncultured Cytophagaceae bacterium | reverse complement strand
GTTAGCACTACTAATATTCCTAAAATTTGATACTTGTATTTTAATATGTTTTCAGCAATTCGTAACCAAAAGTTTTTCATAGATTTAAATGGCATATTTACTTAAGCTTTCCGCAAGGTTTAAGTCTTCGGGGGTGGTAATTTTTATATTAGCATAATCACCGTCAACTAAATGAATGATTTCACCCATGGACTCAACGACACTGGCATCATCCGTAAATTCAGCACTATACGTTTGATTAAATGCTTTTCTTAGTGAATTTAATTTGAAGATTTGAGGTGTTTGTACGATTCGAATGTCATCTCTTTTAACGGAAATATATTGCTTCAAAATGGAATCATATTTTCTTATAGAATCTTTAGCCGGAACAGATAAAATAGCATTTCCATGCAATTCTGCGTACTTAAAGGCTGATGAAATCAATTCAGGTCTAATTAAAGGTCGAACACCATCATGAATAGCTATTAGGCAGTCATCTGACTCTTTGATGGCCGCTAGGCCATTTTGGCTTGAATGAAATCGAGTTTCACCTCCCTCAACTAAGATATGTGGCGTTAATTTTATTATCTCTGGAAATTCAGTGCATAATTTTGCCCAAAAATCCATTTGATTCTTGGGCAAAACAACATATAATAAAATACTTGAATCAGCTTTTTTGAATTGGGTTAATGTGTGAAATAATACAGGTTTGCCTTGAAGCAGTAAAAATTGTTTAGGTATAGTACTATTCATACGAAGACCAGTCCCACCAGCAACAATGATTGCGATTTTTTTCACACAAAAAAATTAGATGATTAACATGACATCTCCATAACTAAAGAACCGATATTTCTCTTTAATAGCTTGTTTATAAGCCTCCTGAACTAATTCATAACTACCAAATGCCGATGCCATCATATATAAAATGGATTCTGGTAAATGGAAATTAGTTAACAAAGCAGTAGGTATTTTAAACTCGTAGGGAGGGAAAATAAATTTATCAGTCCAGCTATTAATGGGTTTTAAATGTCCGCTCGCAGAAACAGAGGATTCTAACGCTTTCATAACGGTAGTTCCGATGGCCAACACATGTTTTTTATTATCCAACGCCTCATTGACAAATCCACAGGTTGCTTCATTGATAATAAAATGCTCTGAATCTGTTTTATGCTTGGTCAAATCTTCAACGTCCACTTGCCTGAAAGTGCCTAAACCCACATGAAGTGTGATAGGGGAGAATTGAACACCATTTAACTCCATTTTTTTCATGACAATTTTGGAGAAATGAAGTCCAGCTGTGGGTGCTGCCACAGCGCCTACATGTTCTGCGTATATCGTTTGAAAACGCTCTCTGTCATCTTCTGTAGCCGCTCTTTTTAGTCTAATTTCATCTGGAAGTGGTGTTTCCCCCAACTCGTGAATTGCTTGCATTAACGCATCATGGTCGCCATCATATAAAAAACGAATTGTTCGACCTCTTGACGTAGTATTGTCAATCACCTCGGCAACTAAATCAGAATCACCAAAATATAGTTTATTTCCTACTCTAATTTTTCTAGCTGGATCAACTAAAACATCCCAAAGTCTATGCTCACGATTTAATTCCCTCAAAAGAAATACTTCAATTTGTGCTCCCGTCTTTTCCTTGTTTCCGTATAAGCGCGCTGGGAAGACTTTGGTGTTATTGGTTACTAACACATCTCCATCCCCAAAATAGTCAATGATGTCTGTGAATTTTTTATGTTCAATGGTTTTTTCTTTTCGGTTAATGACCATCATACGAGCATCTTCTCGATTCTCTGTAGGATTTAAGGCAATTAAACTTTGGGGTAAATCAAATCTGAATTCAGATAATTTCATTCGGATGGGTTTTGAATTAAAGTTTTGTAATTTTTAAACTCAAAATAGAGTTTAAACGACATTAAATTAATGATTATTTTCGCAGGGAAAATTAACAATTTGCAAATATACACTTTTCAAGGGGGGCTTGTCAAGGTAAATTTTTCGAAACCTTTATATAATCCCTTTGTTTTGCTTTAAATGAACTATACTTTATGAAAAAAGTTTCAGTATTTTGGTTTAGAAGGGATTTGCGAGTAGAAGATAATCATGGATTATTCCAAGCTTTGTCAGGTCCATACCCTGTTTTGCCGATTTTTATTTTTGATAAAGCTATTTTATCTCGTTTGCCTTCAAAAAAAGATGGGCGAGTTGAGTTTATTCATGATGCATTAGCAGACCTTAAATCATCAATTGTCCAACAATCCGGAGATATTTCGATTTTTCACGATCATCCACTGCATGTTTTTGAGAAATTGACTAATGAATATGATGTACAAGCCATTTATTTGAATCATGATCATGAGAAATATGCGATTCAACGGGATGAGGAAATTAAGCATTTTGCGAAATCAAAAAAGATTGGTTTTCATACTTATAAGGACCATGTAATTTTTGAGAAGGATGAAGTGTTGAGTGGGAAAGGAACGCCTTATACTGTTTTTACGCCTTATGCCAATAAGTGGAAGGAGCGTTTGAGACAAGAACCCTTGCCTTTTTATCCATCCCAAAAATTACCGAATTACATCAATATAAAAGCTGATTTCCCTAGTTTAGAGTTGATCGGTTTTGCTCCTTCTGAATTACCCTTTCCAGAAAAGATTGTGACAGATCAACTAATCAAAGATTATCAAGCCTCTCGTGACTTTCCGGCTATAAAAGGTACTTCCAAACTTTCTGTTCATTTACGTTTTGGGACTATTTCAATTCGATCTTTAGTAACTCAGGCGAATGGGACTTCTGAAACTTGGTTAAATGAATTAATATGGCGTGATTTTTACTTTAATATTTTATATCATTTTCCACACATAAGTAATGGATTAGCCTTTCGAAAGGAATATGATAATATTCAATGGAGAAATAATGAAGTTGAGTTTGAGGCCTGGAAACAAGGAAAAACGGGTTATCCCATGGTTGATGCCGGTATGCGAGAATTAAACCAAACTGGTTTTATGCACAATAGGGTACGTATGGTGGTAGCCAGTTTTTTAGTTAAACATTTATTAATCGATTGGCGCTGGGGTGAAACATATTTTGCAGAAAAATTACTTGATTATGATTTTTCGGCCAATAATGGTGGTTGGCAATGGGCAGCCGGTTCTGGTTGTGATGCGGCACCTTATTTTAGGGTATTTAATCCAAGCCTGCAAGCACAAAAATTTGACCCTAAATTCATTTACATTAAAAAATGGGTTCCCGAATTCCAGGAACTTACCTACACGAACCCAATTGTAAATCATGAGTTTGCAAGAAAACGTGTGCTTGAAGTATATAAGGAGGCTTTAGGGAAATGAATTAATAATATACGGGCTTCCCTTGTATCTTGTAATTTTCTAGGTCTATACTGAGGAATCCTATTTTTAGATTGACCTCCATTTTAAAAGGTATTTGGTATTTATCTTGGCTAATCCATAATCTAATGGCATCTTCATCCTTAAACATATTGTTTTTAGGTAATACCAATGATGTTCGAATGCATTTTTTAGTGCCAAATTTCCCGTCCACATTCTCAAAACCTTTGACAATAAATAAAATGTCATAAATGATCCCATCAAATAATATTTTTGCACTTAATGACTGACCTACTTTCATTTGGGTTAAATTTTTGTCTCTCAAAAAGAAATATCCCCCGATGATGTCCATCATGCCTTTAGAAATGGGAATGGTTTTATTTACTGGATTATTTTGAGGAGAATAAATTTTTGCCAAACCTTGATTCTGTTCAAAAATAACTGTTTCATTTTTTTTATATCGCCCTTCTATTTTTTTCATTTCTGTTTTTAATGGCAAGCGTGTTTCTATGGCTAGGTTGGCTGACCAATAATCAACGACTGGACTAAATACATTTAATATACCAATCGTTTTTCCTTCGATTTCTATTTTTCTCGTGGGCATTGATTGTAAATAAGTCACATTAGGAGAGCTTTTAACGGTTGCTTTTGCTGCATTTAAGAATCCTAGATGAATACGATAGTCCAATAATTCTGTTTGGTCTAAAAACGATAAATCTTGCGCACATGCACTTTTGGCTATGATCAGCAAACTGATGAAAAATATGTTATTTTTTGCTGAAATAATGGTTTTTAACACGTTAAAAGGGTATTTAAAAATTGAATTTATTTATCCAATTAGTTTATCTTAAAAATTGATTAATTATTAATGCGTATTTCCTATTTTTGTTAAAGCGAATTGAAAGATACAATTTCAAAAAAGAACATTCAAAATTATCAATAAATAAACATGGCAAAACAATCAGGCGATGCACAAGGCCTAGCTTCTGAAAAATTAAAAGCACTTCAAACTACGTTAGAAAAATTAGATAAGGCTTATGGCAAGGGAACTGTCATGCGATTATCTGATAGTAAGGTGATGGATGTTCCTGTTATTTCAACGGGCTCATTGGGGCTAGATTTAGCTTTAGGAATTGGTGGAATCCCACGTGGTCGTGTTGTAGAAGTATATGGCCCTGAATCTTCAGGAAAAACAACCTTGACATTGCATTGTATTGCTGAAGCTCAAAAAGCGGGGGGGCTTGCGGCATTTATCGATGCGGAACATGCATTTGATCGTGCTTATGCTGAAAAATTGGGTATTGATACCGAAAACTTATTAATTTCTCAACCTGATAATGGCGAACAAGCATTAGAAATTGCTGAACATTTAATTAGTTCAGGTGCTATTGACATTATTGTAATCGACTCGGTGGCTGCTTTAGTTCCTAAAGCTGAGATTGAAGGTGAAATGGGGGATTCTAAAATGGGACTTCAAGCCCGCTTAATGTCACAGGCTTTACGTAAGTTAACGGGTACGATCAATAAAACGGGTTGTTGCTGCATTTTTATTAATCAGTTGCGCGATAAGATTGGTGTGATGTTTGGTAGTCCAGAAACAACAACGGGTGGGAACGCCCTTAAGTTTTATGCTTCAGTTCGATTAGACATTCGTAGAGCAGGTCAAATTAAAGAAAGTGCTGATTCCATTACGGGTAACCGAACCAGAGTTAAAGTTGTCAAGAACAAATTAGCACCTCCCTTTAAGGTAGTTGAATTCGATATTATGTATGGTGAGGGAATTTCTAAAGCCGGTGAAGTACTGGATTTAGGTGTTGACCTGAATGTAATTGATAAATCAGGTTCTTGGTTTTCCTACAATGGCAATAGATTAGGACAAGGACGTGATGCTGTTAAGGATTTGATTAAAGATAATCCTGAATTAATGGATGAATTAGAAATGAAAATCAAAGAAAAGATCAAAGGCAATGAAAATGTCTTGTTAGACAAAGAAGTTGCTCCAGAAGTGGAATAGGAATAAATCGATTTTTGAAAATAAAAAAGGAGTCAAATTTTTTGACTCCTTTTTTATTTTAATTAGCGCTTAAGTTGAATCGGTTAAAAAGCTTTTTTACCGTTTTTTCAACGGATTTATCGGTTTCAATAGCCTCAGAGATGGATTGAACCGCGTGAATTACTGTGCTATGATCCCTACCACCAAAATGATATCCAATCGATTTTAAAGGCAAATTTGTTAATTCTTTTAGCATATACATGGCTACTTGTCTTGGAAAAACATTTTCTTTTTTCCGACATTTTCCTTGTAATGTTTGTAGGTCTACATCAAAGTGGAGTGTTACTACATCTAAAATATTGTCAACACTTAATTCTTTTTCTTGATCATTTACGATACTCTTTAGTGTTGTTTTGGCTAGTTCAATATCTATTTCTTTTCGGGTTAAAGAAGCCTGGGCCATTAATGAAATGATCACTCCTTCTAACTCTCTTACGTTTGTCTGAATGGAGTTCGCTAAATACTCTAAAACATCAATATTGATTTGAATGCCATCGTCTTGAAGCTTTTTCTGAATAATGGCAATACGAGTTTCAAAATCTGGTTGCTGTAAGTCTGCTGTTAATCCCCATTTAAATCGACTAAGTAAACGATCTTCCATTCCAGCCAAATCTCTAGGTGCTCTGTCAGACGAGAGTATTATTTGCTTTCCTGATTGATGTAAATGATTGAAAATATTAAAGAAAGTTTCTTGTGTTTTTTCTTTACCGGAAAGAAATTGAACATCGTCTATTATGAGTACGTCAACTTGCAAGTAAAAATTTGTAAAGGTTTCTATGGAATTGTTTCTAATCGCATTAACAAATTGATTCGTAAATTTTTCCGTTGACACATAAAGGACAAATTTTTCAGGGAATTGATCTTTAATTTGGTTTCCTATAGCCTGTATTAAATGTGTTTTCCCTAATCCTACACCACCGTAGATCATTAATGGATTAAAAGATGTTAAACCAGGCTTATTTGATACAGCCATACCTGCTGCTCTTCCTAAGCGGTTGCAGTCTCCTTCAATAAATTTATCAAAAGTATATTTGGGGATCAAATATGAATCAAGTTCTAAAGAATCTAAATCCTTAAACTGAAAAGGATTTTTAGAAAGAGTAGGTTGATTATTTGAATACTTATCATTAAAAGTATTCTGCGAATTTTGATTAGAATTATTAGTCGGTAAGTTAAAGGTAATAGGAGGATTCTTACGATCTCCCTTGTCTATAACAACGGAATATTCTAACATTCCATTTTTACCAATTACCAAGTCAATCGCTTTTCTGAAAATAGAAACATAGTTTTCCTCGAGCCATTCATAAAAAAATTGTGATGGAACTTCTAATGTCAATGTATTATTTGAGAATTTCAATGGAACTATGGGAGTGAACCACGTATTGAAATTATGCTCTGATATATCTTCTTTGATTATCATTAAGCATTTATTCCACAATTCGTTTACTCCTATTTGCATTTGTATTCTAAGTATTTGATAAAATTGGTCACTAAGGTTTTAAATGAAAAAATCCCTAATAGGCATTATCTCATGTAAATTTTTATAAAATGATTCGTTAGGCTTTGACTAAAAAATGAAAATTTATTTTTAGCGGGGTGACAAAAATAGTAAAATTCGGGGTTCTTACAAATTTGAAAAACAAATAAATCTGTCTTTTTTTAATAAAAAATAT
>CAIZMB010000034.1 GCA_903933935.1 uncultured Cytophagaceae bacterium | reverse complement strand
TATTTTTTTTATTTAATAAAATTTTGATGGGTTCTAGGTAAGGTATGTGATACTCTTCTGCTTTACAAAAACTAAAATGATTTAAATTAAATTCTATGTCTTTTAAAAAAATTGTATCAGAATCAACAATTACAAAAGATTCTGTCAAGCCACTAATTACTTTCACTGCAAAAAGTTTTAAAAATTGCTGATAAAGCCACTTTGATCTATATGAAAGTTTCTTATTTTTTTTAACCCAAATGTTTTCAATTCTTTCCTTGGTGATGTAAATGTCAAATTGACTATCTGGAATAAAAATTGTGTTAGCTAAATTGGGATTCTCTTTAGAAATTATATATATTTCGTTGCAGCAAGATATATTATTTTTTATACCATTATAAGCCAATTTAAGCGATGGGAAGTCTTTGGGATGACAAGGTATAATAAAGTCTATACTATTATAATCGACCATTATTTATTTTTTCTTTACAATTATTCATATATAAATTGTTTTGTAAAACTTAATCAGGAATTCCTTCTTGAATTAATTTCCCACTTTTAAGTTTAAAAATTTTATCACAATTAGACACCGATGAAAGACGGTGCGCCACGATAGTAATTGTTTTCTCTCGTTTAAGGTTTTTATCGCATCGAGCCTCAATCAAATGCATCTCTTGCTATTTGTTGGTTCAAGCTTTACCGGATTGATCTGGACCCCTAAATCTTTCTTCAAACCTCTCAAGTATACCTTACTTGTGAGATTCAAAAGTAATTTAGCTAACGAGACTTTCCGAATTTTTTCCGAAAAAATATTATCTAAAACCAATTGATAGGTTTTTAACGGCTTCGCCATCTTGCCCCACAGACTTATGAAGCAAATTGATTCAATATTGAGTAACAAAAGTAAGCAATTTTGCTAGTAAAATAATATAAATCACTCTAAATTTACTTTAAAGAGTTATTAGGAGCGAATGAATCACTTATTATAATTATAGCTTTAACTTTTAATATTAGATGAATCAGATTTTATCAACATGTCAACCATTTCGAAAACATGTTAACCTTAAAACTGGAATATTATTAAAAAGGAAAACGATTTATTATACCTTTTACATCAACACTCCCTTCATCGGTAAATTAAAATTTTATTAAACAATTATTGTCAGTTAAGTAAATACATTTCCTTAAAATCATTTTAATTACTTATTTTTCATAATCATAGTTCTAGTGAATTTGGCAACCTTTGGCTTGTGTGACAAAAATTACTTTTCTAAAAAATATATGTAATAAATTTATTGTTATGAAGTTATTAATAGAAGGATGGTTACACCACAAAAATGAAATAGGAATTAAATTAATGAGAAAAAATGGATTAGACATTGATTTTAAGTTTGATCCAAGAACAAACTACGATTGCATTATAAACACATCTGAATTCAAACAATATGAGAATCACAATGGCAAACTGATAATTGGTCCTCATATTGATGTAATTGATATAAATAAACAATTGGTCAATTTTGAGCAGAAATGTTACTTCAATTGCTTATCCAGTTGGAATGTAAATATTCACAAAAGTTTAATTAAAAGCGATAAAATTAGATTTTTAAGCCTCCCGTTTGCAGTAGATATTCAAAAATTTACGCCAAAAGAAAAAAATGGCAAACCTGTAATTTATTTTAAGAGTGTAGATAAAAATAGACTCAAAGATGTTTTAAACCACTTTGGAGAAAAATTCATTCTCTTTGACTATGAAAAAAGGTACAAAGAAAAAGATTTTTATGATACAATAAGCCGAGCGCCTTATTGTATCTGGATTGGGAGACATGAAAGTCAAGGTTTTGCACTTCAAGAAACATTGTCATGTAACACACCCATTTTTGTGATCAATGTTCGAACTTTGAGAGAAGAAATCAATAGCAAATGGGTTGATTTCATGCCAATGCAAAACCTAGAAGCAACTGCGGCACCATATTTTGATGACTCCTGTGGAATGATTACATATCCTGAAAGGTTTAAAGAAGATTGGGATGTATTTATAAACAATAAAAAATATACACCAAGAGATTTTATACTAAATAGACTATCCCCAATTACCTGTGTAAAAATTTGGATAGGCAAAATCCAACGTTTGAAATAATGAATCTAATAATCATAACATCTGTTATTAATATCTCGAGAAACCCTTTAGATTATACAAAAACCAGAAGTGTATTTTCAACACAAGAAAGATATATTCAAACCATTCTTACAATAAAGTCTCTAAATAAAATGACGAATAGAAAAATTTTATTTATTGAGGGCTCTGAAATTGACAAAGAATATGAAAATACAATACGCTCGAATGTTGACTTTTTTATCCAAACTAAAAATGATCATCGCTTAAAACCGATAATTGATGGTTTAAGTAAAGGAAGCGCAGAAGCAGCTCTAACAATTGAGGCACTGAAATGTATTAATATAGAAGAATATGATAATGTATTTAAAATATCAGGCAGATATCATCTAAATGACTCGTATAGGGAAAGTATTTTTGAAGAAAAATTATCAATATTTAAATTAAGCGGTGGCTCATATTGCACTACTTTGTATAAAATAAATAAAAAAGACTACGATTTATATATTAAAACATTGGATAAAGCATTTGAATCAGGAAAAATGTATGAAATTGTTTTCTTTGATGCATTTTTTAAAATTGCAAAAGAAATTGATAATTTAGGCGTATCAGGGGAGGTTAGTGTTGATGGCAATCATATCGTTCAATGATATTAAATTATTTATTTTGAATCACAAAAATAATTGATTATAAGAGACGCCCCTTTTGTGGATGAGATATTTATTTTGATGTATAATTAACACTAACAAAATCAAATTAATGCCTATTTTTACCACATGATTCTTAGGACAGAAAATCTGGTTAAAAAATATGGGGCACGATTGGTGAATGACCATATCTCGTACCAAGTAGCACAGGGTGAAATTGTCGGCTTATTGGGCCCCAACGGAGCCGGCAAAACCACTTCCTTCTATATTGCAACAGGTCTAGTTAAACCAAATTCAGGCAAAGTTTACTTAGATGATTTGGATGTGACTAGCCTGCCTATGTACAAGCGAGCACGTTTGGGCATTGGCTATTTGGCCCAAGAAGCATCCGTTTTTAGGACATTGTCCGTTGAAGAAAATATCCTTGCCGTCCTTGAGATGACTTCCCTTTCCAAATCAGAACAGAAAGAAAAAACCGAAAGTCTCCTAGAAGAATTCTCCCTGACCCATGTGCGTAAAAGCCTAGGCCAAGTCCTTTCCGGAGGCGAACGTAGGCGTACTGAAATTGCTCGTGCACTGGCCGTTGACCCGAAATTCATTCTCTTAGACGAACCCTTCGCCGGCGTCGATCCCATCGCCGTGGAGGAAATACAAAGTATTGTAGCCAAACTAAAATACCGGAATATTGGCATTTTAATCACTGATCACAATGTGGATGAAACTTTATCCATTACGGATCGGGCTTATTTACTTTTTGAAGGAAGGATTTTAAAAGCAGGTACTCCACAAGAATTAGCGGATGATGAGCAGGTTAGGAGGGTTTATTTGGGGAAGAATTTTAAGTTAAAAGAAGTCAGGTAAGAGGTAAATTTAGGTAAGAGGTAATAAGTAATAGGTTTTAGGTAATTGTCAATAAATGAAAAAAGAAACTCAAGCGATACATGCGACTAACTTGGTGGACGAGACCGCTGGAGCAATCGCCACGCCGATTTTCCTATCTACCACTTTTGCCCGTGAACCCGATGGAAGCTATCCCAAGGGCCACATGTATTCCAGAAATTCAAACCCCAATCGGAATGCCCTTGAAAAAGGTTTAGCTATCCTAGAAGGGGGAGCCAAAGCCTTTGCTTTTGGCTCTGGTCTAGCTGCTGTTTCTGCTGTCTTTCAATGCATGAAATCAGGAGACCATGTCCTCATGCCTACCGTCGGTTATTATGCCTCCATGAAATTAGCGGAAGAAATCATGGGGCCTTGGGGTCTACAAATGAGCCAAGTAGACATGGAGGATTTAGAGGCGATTAAGGCATCTATTCAACCCAATACGAAACTCATTTGGGTCGAAACTCCTGCCAATCCCCTCCTCGGAATTTCCGACATTCAAGCCATATGCGCACTAGCTCATTCGCATGGAATATTCGTTGGCGTCGATAATACCATCGCCACACCCATTTTACAAAACCCCATTACTTTAGGTGCCGACATCGTCATGCATGCCACCACCAAATACATCGGTGGACATTCGGATGTACTCGGTGGAGCCATCATCATGCGGGAAGAAAACGACTGGTCGACGCGCTTAAAAAGTGTCCAAATTCTCATGGGCGCCACACAAAATCCTTTGGATTGTTATCTATTAGCCCGAGGACTAAAAACACTTCCCCTCCGCATGCGTGAACATTCTGACTCCGCATTAACCCTAGCCCAAAGATTAGAAAAACATATTGCCATCAAAAAGGTGCATTATCCAGGATTAATTTCGCATCCCCAGCATGAGCTCGCTAAGCGCCAAATGCCTAACGGATATTCCGGAATGATTTCAATCCAAATTAAAGGAGACGAGGCAAATGCTCGCAAGGTCGCATCTAAACTGAAGCTATTCCAACAAGCCACCAGCCTCGGTGGAGTGGAATCTCTGGTAGAACATCGCCGATCCATCGAAGGGCCTGATAGCAAAACTCCGGGTAATTTACTACGTTTGTCGGTTGGTTTGGAACACGTGGACGACCTGTGGGAAGACCTGAACCAAGCATTATCCGTGTAAGATGTTAAAAAGAATTATTGACATATTGGTTTCCCTCATCGCCGGAATAATCTTCCTCATTCCGATGATGTTCGTTGGCCTAGCGGTCGCCCTCAGTTCCAAAGGCCCCATCCTCTACTGGTCGCGCCGAGTAGGTAAAAACCATATCGTATTTGCCATGCCAAAATTTCGAACCATGCAAGTCAATACCCCCGTCCTGCCCACTCATTTATTGGCCGATGCAAATTCATTTCTTACTCCCATCGGTACATTTTTGCGCAAAAGCAGTGTGGACGAATTACCCCAATTGTGGTGTATTTTAATGGGCGACATGTCTTTGGTGGGCCCACGCCCCTCCCTTGAAAGCCAAACAGATTTAATTCAAGCGAGAGCCGCGGCAGGTGTGCATACACTAGTCCCCGGGCTGACGGGTTGGGCCCAGGTCAACGGGCGTGATGAGCTGCCAACCCAACAAAAAGTGGCCTTAGATGCGGAATACCTACAGAACAAATCATTTTTATTTGATGTGAAAATAATTTTATTGACGCTTTGGAAGGTGGTGAAGGGGGATGGGGTGAAGCATTAATTTTAGGTAATAGGTATTAGGTAATAGGTTTTTTTAGGTAATAAGTAATAGTTTTTTAGGTAAAAGTTCAATAGACTGATCATTTTGTTAGAGATGTCAATCAATCCATAAGTACTTTCTAAATTAGCGTCCAGATAAAAGAATGAAAGCCATAATTTTGGCTTAAACCATAAATCATTACAAGCCAAAGGTTTTTAATTACATATAATAAAGCCAAAGAATTTGGCTTACACCACGAATATGCTACAAGCCAAAAAGAACTGGAAGTTTTTGACTCCCCCGAATCCACAAGCCATTGCCCAATTGCAAGAGGAGTTAAAAACAACTAAAAATCCATACTTCCTTTCTTTGTTGGTGAGTCGGGGCATTCTGACTTTCGACCAAGCCAAGCATTTCATGGTTCCTTCGTTGGATAATCTGCCGGATCCCTTCCTCATGCAGGACATGGACATCGCGGTAGAACGCTTGGCTTTGGCATTGGAAAATGGAGAGAAAATACTGATCTATGGCGATTATGATGTGGATGGGACGACATCGGTCGCTTTGGTCTACGGTTACCTAACCGAAATTTTAGGGGCAGATGCCGACTATTACATTCCTGATCGCTATAGTGAAGGGTATGGCGTGTCCCAAGCAGGAATCCAATATGCCTATGACAACGAATATAGCTTAATCATCTCCTTGGACTGCGGCATCAAGGCCCACGAACGGGTCGAATGGTGTAATGAAATGGGCATTGATTTTATCATTTGTGACCATCATTTACCCGAAGAAACCATACCCAAAGCCATCGCTGTTTTGGATCCCAAACGGAAAGATTGTGCCTATCCTTTCAAAGAACTAACGGGTTGTGGAGTCGGATTTAAGCTTTTATGCGCCTTTGCTCAAGCCAATGACCTAGACATGGATCCCATTTTTGAGCGATTGGATTTATTGGCCTGTTCGATAGCCGCCGACATGGTTCCGATCACGGGGGAAAATAGAATTTTGGCCTACCATGGCTTGGTCCAATTAGGCTCAAATCCAAGTCCTGGCCTTTCTTATTTATTGCAAAAAGCCAATAAAAAAGCACCTATTCAAATCACCGATATTGTCTTTTCCATTTCGCCCATCATCAACGCCGCGGGTCGGATGGAACATGCCCATGGCGCCGTGAAGTTATTGTTGGCCTCCGACCTCGTCGAAGCGCAAATGTTGGCCGAGGCTGTCATCCAACAAAACCTTGAACGCCGAGTGGTCGAAAAAGAAATCGTAAACCAAGCGCTTTCATTATTTGATACCAATACATTTCTGCAAAATGCCAAAAGCACCGTTCTATTTCAAGCGGGTTGGCACAAGGGGGTCGTCGGCATCGTCGCCAGTAAAATTCAAGAATTTTATTTTAGACCCACCATCATTTTAACCGAATCACATGGACAGATTGTAGGCTCAGCCCGCTCGGTCAAAGGCTTTGATATACATGCGGCTCTAGAAAAATGTTCGGATTTATTAGCCCAATTTGGAGGACATACACATGCCGCTGGACTACACCTAAAACCCGAAAACCTTCAAGCCTTCATTGATCGTTTTGAATCTCTAGTCCAAATGGGCCTTCCCTCAGGAGAGCTCAAGGCTGAATTGACAATCGATCTGCAGGTGCCTTTGGAAGCCATGACGATTTCCTTTTATGATCAATTATTATCCCGACTTTCCCCCTATGGTCCGGGCAATATGATGCCCAATTTTCTGAGTAGCCCCATTTATTTAACCAAGGCGCCCTTCATCATGAAGGAAGAGCATCTGAAATTACATGTAAGTTATTCCCCTACTGGCACTTCATGGGAGGCCGTGGGTTTTGGGATTCGCAAAGAATTTTACGAAGGACTTTTACATGCCTTTGAAAAGCAGCTCGCGTTCCAAATGGTTTATCATGTGGAAATTAATGAATTTCGAGGCGATCGGAATTTGCAATTGAGGATTTTAGATATTTCAGATATATAAAAATTAGGCGTAATTTTGAATTTAAGTTATAAATAATGCCAATGAGACTAATTGTTACGGGGTCAATGGGCCTAATCGGTACTGAAGTAAGTGAGTTTTTTCTTCAAAAAGGGTGGGAGATTCATGGAATTGATAATAATCAGCGTGCCGTATTTTTTGGAATTCAAGGGGATAATTCGTCGAACAAAGATCGATTAACAAAATATGGTAAATCTTACCAATTGCATAATAACATTGACATCAGAGATCGACAGGCTATTTTAGACATCATTCCTTCCATTAAGCCGGATGCCATTGTTCATACCGCGGCCCAACCGAGCCACGATCGGGCGGCGTCCATTCCTTTTGAGGATTTTGATACCAATGCTGTAGGTACTTTTAACCTTCTAGAATCCCTTCGTCGTTACGATACCAATATTCCATTTGTTCATTTATCGACCAATAAAGTATATGGTGATGCTCCCAATTTGATCAAAATGAAGGAGTTGGAAACCCGTTATGATTACGATGATCCCACTTATTTCGAGGGTATTTCGGAAAGCTTTAGCATTGACCAGTCGAAACACTCGCTATTTGGGGCGTCTAAAGTATCTGCCGATATTTCTGTACAAGAATATGGACGTTATTTTAATATGCCAACAGCCTGTTTGCGAGGTGGTTGTTTGACAGGCCCAAATCATGCTGGGGTAGAATTACATGGCTTTTTAAGTTATTTAATTAAGTGCAATATTGAAGAAAAAGAATATACTGTTTTTGGATATAAGGGCAAGCAAGTACGCGATAACATCCATTCTTATGATGTCGCTAGATTTATTGAGGAGTTTTTAAAGGCTCCGCGCATCGCTGAAGTGTACAATATAGGTGGAGGAAAAGATAATTCGGTTTCTATTTTAGAGGCATTTGATTTAATTGCAAAAATTTCTGGCAAACCCATGAAATATAAATATGTGGATCAAAATAGAATCGGTGATCACATCTGTTATTACAGCGATTTGAAAAAAATGAAAGATCACTATCCAAATTGGGATATCACAAAATCCCTTGAAGATGTGTTTGTAGACATTTATACGCGCTACATGGAAACAGCTCTATCATGAAAATATTAATTACCGGTGGTTGTGGGTTTGTTGGCTCAAATCTGGCCATCCTTTTTAAGCAATATTACACGGATTCAGAAATCTATTGTTTAGACAATCTTTCCAGGCGTGGATCTGAAATTAATCTACAAAAAATACTGGCACAGGGCATCCATTTTGTCCATGGAGATGTGCGCATAAAAACGGATTTGGAGCGTATTCCAGCGGTCGACATTGTCATCGACGCTGCTGCAGAACCCTCTGTTTTAGCCGGAACTATTCCTGGGGAGTTGGAGAATTTAATTGACACCAACCTGAATGGCACAATCAACACTTTATATTTTGCCAAAAAACATCAGGCGGCATTCATCTTTTTATCTACGTCTCGAGTATATCCATATGATCGCTTATTAGACGTTTCACTCACCGCAAAACCCAATCGATTTAATCTTTCAGACACACAACCTATGTCTGGGATTTCATCGAAAGGCTTAACGGAAGACTTTCCATTAACCGGTTTAAGGTCCTTATACGGAGCGACTAAATTGGCCTCCGAATACCTCATTCAAGAATTTGCGCATAACTTTAATATTCCGGCTGTCATCAATCGCTGTGGGGTGTTGAGCGGGCCTTATCAAATGGGGAAGATTGACCAAGGAGTGATTGTTCTGTGGATGGCGAGGCATTTTTGGAAAGGCTCTTTGTCTTATATTGGGTTTGATGGGCAGGGCCAACAAGCGCGCGACGTGTTGCATGTACGCGATTTATTCCGATTAGTTCAATGGCAAATAGCTCATTTGAGTTTACAAAAAGGTCAAATATTTAACGTGGGTGGCGGTTTAGAACAAACTATTTCGTTGGCCGAATTAACTGACGTTTGTTCTCAAATCACAGGAAATACAATATCCATTTCTCAGACCGCTGAAAATAGACCTGGTGATATCCCGATCTATGTGACCGACAATACCAAAATCACCGAGTTTAGCGGTTGGCGCCCCGAAATCACCGTCCCAACACTCCTTTCAGAAGTGTACGAATGGTTTAAACAAGATGAGGCCATGTTGAAACCTATATTATCCTAAGCTATGAAACTAAGTGTTGTCATTCCCGCATACAATGAAGAAGGCTCGATCCAAGAGACCTTAACTTCGCTATATGCGGCTCTTTCGGCAGCTGAGGTCGACCATGAAATTGTGGTGGTCAACGATAATTCCAAAGACAAAACCTTAGAAATCCTTCAAGAGCTTCAGAAAGAAATCCCCACATTGGTATGCTTCACCAATCCGGGACCTAATGGTTTTGGCTATGCGATTCGCTACGGTTTGGACCGCTTTACGGGAGAATGTGTGGGTGTCATGATGTCGGATTTATCCGATGATCCAGCCGATTTAATTGCCTTTTATCGGCTGATGGTACGCGAAAATTTAGACTGCGTGTTCGGCTCTCGCTTTATGAAAGGTTCCGCGGTTTACGATTACCCCAAACATAAACTAGTGATTAATCGAATTGCCAATTGGCTCATCAAGGTTTTAATCGGCATCAAATATAATGACTTCACTAATGCCTTTAAAATGTACCGAAGCCATACGATTGAAGGCTTGAAACCATTTTTATCTGCGCACTTTAATTTAACGATTGAGTTGCCTTTGAAGGCCATCATCCGAGGTTACTCTTTTGGGATTTTACCGAATTCCTGGCGAAACAGGAAAGCGGGGGAATCCAATTTGAAAATCAAGGAAATGGGGAGTCGGTATTTATTTATTTTGCTGTACATTTTAATCGAAAAATACCTTTCGAGAAATGATTATTTAAAAAATAAATCAAGATGAAAAAGCGATTATTCTTAGGATTTTGTATCGCCATCTCATTGCCCATTGCCATCCACTTTTTCCATTTATATTTTACATTAGAAAATACGCCTACTTGGTCTGATGACTTTCTATTTTTAGAAATGATACCTGACCTGTTTGATGGCGCAAGCACAAAATCACTGATATCCCAATTATTTGCTTCCCACAACGAAATTCACCGCATTGCTTTTGCGCGGATTTGGGTGACGTTCTACTATTTGATCGCGCATGAAATCAATTTTAAAAACTTGATTTTGCTTGCTAATTTGCAAATGATAGCGATTTTAATTCCTTTTTATGGCTATCTAAAAAGGCAGAATTTATCCATTTTTCACTTGATTCCCATCACCTTAATTCTCTTTTCAGGATTTGGGAATTTAGACAACTATAGTTTAATCGGCAGCTTACAGCATACCTCTTCCATCTTATTTATGGTTTGGATTTCGTATGGTTTGCTATATTTCCAAGATAAAAAATGGGTACTTTTGTTGGCCTTATTTTATCCCTTTGTGTCTTCGGAAGGAATTGCCTTTATCCCCATGGTGGCCGTGATCCTATGGATGCAAAAAAATAAATGGGCTTCCCCTTTTAGTTTTTTAGGCTTGGCAATTATCGGTTTTTACATCGCGAATTATCATCCAGGTCAACAACCAAATATTGGTATTGCGTCCAATACTTTGTTAGAATTAGGCCAAGGATTTTTAGGGTTTTTAGGGGTCTTTCGGTTGCCCTTTTCGGACTCCCATCGATCTGAAATTGCCGCTTTATTAGGCCTTATCGTTTTTGGCATACTTATTTTTTCCATCCTTCGAGTATGGAGAAAACAAACCTTTCAAACCCTCGCTTTTCCCTTTTTAATCTATGCACAAATCATGGCCACCGGTGCCTTAATTTGCGTTGGACGTTTTCAAATGGGGGATATACTTGACATCGCTATTTCCGAACGATTTTTCACTTATGGCCTGATTGGCCTCATTCTAATTTACCTTATTCTGATCCATCAATTTGAATTTTTACGTCGTTCATGGATTCCAGGTTTAATAATAGGTTTAGCATTTTTCTTCACCTCTACCTATTTTTCAATCATCCCAACGAAAGCGATTTCTTTGCGATTGCAAGCTGATCTGATCAACACCTTTTATCAAAAAAAATCAAGCGCATATGAAGGTCAAATCTATGATTTCAATTTGCTCCATAATCCCAAATATTATCGTTTTCCAGACGCAAAAATCCCTTCCCTTTCCTCGATCCAAGAGGGGATGAAAAATGCCTCCATGTTCAAAATCCCTGGTGAATATTCCTACCGAACCAAAGGGAATATCAGAGCGATTTATTTTGAAAACTTACCTTTGAAAAAAGACCATGATCGTTTTTTAATCATTCGATCGATCAAAGTGCCCGCTGATTTTATATGTAGCGCTTTGGTCTATGATGAAAAACCATTAGGCCCTAAAATGGCCAATGTATGGCTACCCAAAGCTGTTCATTTAACTGGCCATGAATATTATCTTTTTTCATTAGATCATAAAAAGGTAGTCGACGTGCTTAAACTGGAAGACGAACCTAAGAAGTTAAAATGAAAGTGGCAGAAAAAAGATTTCTGCCGTAGGAATTTTTTATTACATGATTTTCTATCGACAACATACAGGAG
>CAIZMB010000033.1 GCA_903933935.1 uncultured Cytophagaceae bacterium | reverse complement strand
GGCAAATTAACGTAGAGGGATGTACGGCATTCATTAAATTTGTTTGAACCACTACTACTGGCCTAGTTTTGCTAGGTTCAGTTCCCCGACTAGGACTTAAATTGGCCAACCAAATTTCGTATTGATTAATCTTCATCCCTCAATAACTCAAACTCTTTCAGTATTTCCAACGAATTTTCACTAACCAGTTTTGATTCTTGACTTAGTTGATTTTTCAATATGCGTCTCTTTTGATAGGTATTGTATAAACTCACCGCCTCATTAATATATCTATTTCTAGCTATTTTTAAATGAAGAGTAATTTCTTCTGTCTCATCATAAATAGGATCGTCAAGTTTTAAGGATAGTGTTTTCATCTCATTTTTTTACAAAAGTATACATTAAAAGTATATACTTTTAATTTTAAGTTATTTTCTTTAATTTAATTATTTAATCTGATTTTCATGAAGGTATTTTTTAAACGATTTTCATTTTTCATTGTATTGTTTCTGGCTTTTTATGTCAAAATGGCTGCCCAGCAAGTGTATTTCACTACGGGCTTTAAAGTCAGCGAGCTAAGTTCTGATCATGCGACCGTTTGGACTCGTTTGTGTGAAAAGGAAAATCCCAATCCCGTTGTACATCAACGGCTTAATCAGGTTTTTAGACATCCCATTAATTTTGACGAAAACATGCCCATTGCCAAAATGGACGGCGGGGTTCTTGGAACTGCAGGTTGGGTTCGAATTACCTTAAAATCAGGCCCCTCAGAAATTTCAAGTGGCTGGTTGCCAGCGGTTCAAGAAAAGGATTTTACTGTTTCCTATTCTTTTAAGGAGTTGAAACCTAATACCCGTTATGAAGTGAGGCTTGAGGGTAAGCCAACTGAAAAAGGTTTGGTTCAAAAGGCAGTTGGGAATTTTACGACGGCTCCGGGTATGTACGATAAAAAGGAATTGAACCTGACAACCTCTACCTGTCAATATTTTTGGAGCCATGATGATTCATTAAAAGGATTCCATACCTACCAAAGTATGGCTCTTTTAAAACCAGATCTTTTTGTCCAAACAGGGGATTATGTATATTATGATAAGCCGGGACCTATGGCGAGCACGCCTGAAAAAGCGCGGCATAAATGGCATGCGATGGATGCTTGGCCTTCCTTAAAATCATTTTTTCAATTTACGCCTGTGTATATGCTGAAGGACGACCATGATTTATTGGCCGATGATGTGCATCCAGGATCGACTAATTTTGGCCAACTGACCATTTCGGATGGCTTAAAAATTTGGCATGAAAATGTACCATTAGTGGATATGCCCTATCGGACTTTGCGTTGGGGGAAAGATGTTCAGTTATGGTTTTTAGAGGGGCGGGAATATCGTAGTAATAACGATATGCCAGATGGGTATGCAAAAACTATTTGGGGAATTGAGCAAAAAAATTGGCTCATTAATACGCTTCAAAACTCAGACGCGACTTATAAAATCATTTTTTCTCCCACACCGATTGTTGGCCCCGACCGGGGAGCTAAGGCTGACAACCATTCAAATCTTGCTTTTAAAACAGAAGGGGATTGGGCGAGGAGCTTGTTGGCTGACCAAAAGGCCATTATTGTTAATGGGGATCGGCATTGGCAATATGTTTCTAAGGATGCGACGACGGGATTAATGGAGTTTGGTTCAGGTCCTGTCAGTGACTTTCACGCGCAGGGTTGGCCACCAAATGAGAAAAGACCTGAGCATCAGTTCCTTCGTGTAGCAGGTGGTTTTCTAGGTATTAAAATGGTTTATGTACAGCAAAAACCCATTTTATACATGACTCATTATGACGTAATGGGAAAGAAGTTACACGAAGAAAGAATCGAAAAATAAGCATGCGTTTTCCATTTTATTGGTTAATTTCAAAAAAAATATCTCGAAAAAATTTACGATTAATAGTGTACCTAAAACCTATTATTGATATGAAGAATTTACTGATTGTAGCCATTTTGTTATTGAGTTTCCAACAAACTTCTCTGGCTAAAGAACCCAAATTAAAAAAGATCTTTACAGGTAAAAATTTAGATGGTTGGAAATTACCTGAAGATTTAACTTGTTGGCGTGCTGAAAAAGGCATCCTCTACGTTCGCAACAACGCGGCTAGAAAAGGAAGTAATTTATGGACGGAGAAGGCCTACACTAATTTCATTTTCCAAGCAGATTATTTATTAGGTGATGGGGTGGTTGATTCGGGTGTTTGGTTGCGTTCAGAAAATGACCAAATACAAATAGGCATATCGGGTTCATTAAAGCGAGACTTAACCGGCTCTCCGTATATTCCAAAACTTAGATATCCAGTCGAAGCGAAGGGCGCTTTGGCTTTAATCAAGCCGACCGATTGGAACACCATGAAAATTAAAATGGAGGGGAAAACCTATACCGTTTGGTTAAATGGCGTGGAGGTGATGACGTATACTTCTGAAACGATTCCAGCTTCAGGACCTGTGGGACTTCAATTGCATCCTGGAAACACCATGTCGATTCAATACCGCAACATCCGTTTGGCTGAGTTACCTTAACGATTAAAAATCTTTTTCGCCGTAATCTGTTTTGGTTGATTTAACTTTTTGGCCACGGTCATTAATTCTAAATCCAAGGCTTAGCTGAAAGACGCGATCCCATTTTCGATAGTCTGTGCTACTATAAAAATCTCGGGTTTGAGTTTGTATCGTTTGGATGTTGGTGTTGAAAATATTTTGTGCTTGGAAGGTCAAACTGCCTTTGTTTTGCCAAAGCGTATATTTTAAACTGGCATTGGATAGCAACAATTCGGAGTCAAATCCTTGTGTAGTTACTGATCTCGATAGGTAGTTGAAATCCCATGCAAACCGAAGTCTTGGTAAAATATCGATGACCGTATTTCCATTGAAATTATAATTAAAGCTATTTTGAGTGGTCTCAATGCCATTGAATTTTCCTTGAACATCAAATTGAAACAAATTACCTGAAAGGTATATTTTCCAATTTTTAGTCGCTTTGATTTCGGTCGTAAATTCCATTCCGGTGGATTGTGAATTACCTGCATTTGTATAGGTTCTTCCTAAAATTGTTCTGGAGTAAATTTCGTTGACTCTAAAAACTTTATCTTTTAGGATATTCACATAGGCTGTCGCAGTGAAAGATATGTTAGTATATGACTTACTTAATCCCGTTTCAAATACATCCGCTATTTCAGGTAACAAATTAGGATCTCCGTTTTCAATGGTCTCTGCATGGCGGTGATTTTTAAACGGAGACATTAATTTGGTGGTAGGCCTGTCGATTCTTCGGCTATAGGCCAGGCGAAGCGAATGGGATTCTGATAATTTCCATTGTCCTTGGAACGATGGAAAAAGATAAATTTGGTCTAAAGCATAGATTTTGTTAGGCTCCGCAAGGTGGGTAAGTTGGCGACTTAACATTTCAGATCGAAGTCCAAAGCCGTAGGTGAACAAATTTTTCACGCCACCCCATTGGATATAAGGAGCATGAATTTTTTGTGATAAATTCATTTGATCACTGAAATTAGGATCCGAATTCCATTGCTGGTTTGCCGGATTTAATCGCTCAAATAAAAAGTTTCCATCATGCTGAATTTGACGGATATGATAGCCAATTTCTAATTTTCGATTGTTTGATAATGGTAGAGAATAGTCAATTTGAAATCTTAAGGCTGTCAGTGGACTTGTTTCGGTCGACCGTTCCCAAAGCAACAATTTGTTTGTCCCTTCATAGGTATCGTAATTATTCAATGGACCTCCTAATTCTGAATATTCATATAAAGCCAAAGTCGTTAATTTACTTTTGTTTGCATATGTGTGTGTATAGTCAGCGGTGAATGTTTGAAATTTCCCGGAACGAACAAATAAGTTTTGATTGTAAAATTCTTTTAAGGGTGATTTAAATTGATTTGAAAATAGTGACGGCGAACTTCCTGTCTGAATAAAATCTTGGTAATGTAAATTAGCCATTCGATCAGTTTGTTTTTCGCCTATGTAAGCAGACCAATTGATTAAATCGGTGGATTTGGGGTAAAAGCTTCCTCCTGCTCGCAATGAATATTGAAAATCTTTATAGTCTCTTATTCCTTTTGAGGGCATATAAGTTAATGTGTCTTTGAAGATAGTTCTTATTTCTCCCACGCGAAATCCCTCGACATCAAATCGCCGATAATCAGCCGCCGCAAAAATATTCCATTTTTTTTCTGCGTAGGTCCACATCAAATCACCACCCCAGCGAAGAGGGTTTGTCCCTCCATTCATCAAATTTCCTGACCAGGAAGTTCCTATTTTGCTGTCTTTTTTAGTGACGATATTGATCATTCCAGCCTTTCCATCTGCATCATATTTAGCGGAGGGGGTGGTTAATACTTCAATGCTCTCAATTAAGTTGGCCGGAATTTGTGCTAAAATATCAGCCGGAGTTCGACTTGAGGGTTTGCCATCGACCAATAAAACAAATCCCGAACTACCTCTCAAAGAAATATTTCCTTCAATATTAACCGTGACAGAGGGTAATCGCTGAATTAATTCAAGACCAGTTCCATTGGCCGCATTCTGAAATTGACGTGCATTAAAAACCTGTTTGTCTATTTGTGTGGTATTAGAAGCTCGTTCTCCTTGGACAAATACCTCATTCAAAAGTGTATTTTCTGGTTTTAAACG
>CAIZMB010000032.1 GCA_903933935.1 uncultured Cytophagaceae bacterium | reverse complement strand
TGTCAAATAAGATCCAGAAGCAGTGTGTCGCGGCATGGAAAATGTAACGCTTTCGATATTAAACTTTGTTCAAGCCGCTGCCAAATTAGGAGTGGATGGGTTTTATACCTGCGCGCAAGGGGGTGAGACAAATCGCGTGGCCGACTACCAATTATTCAATCGGGCGATTAAGAGTTTTGATATGCTTCTATACAAAGAAGTATCCCAATTAGTACCTTACAATATCCTTCATATCTGTGATTACGATGGCGAATATGAAGGTTTTACCCCTCGTTTCCAAGATTATCCTGGTCAAATTGTCAACATCCCACTGCAAGCGGATGGTAAAGCGTTGACTTTGCAAAAAGCCTCTGAAATCTTTGATAGACCTGTCATGGGAGGATTGGATCGGCATGGAGTTATCTCGACAGGAACCGTGGACCAGGTTAAAAAAGCGACGATTGATGTGTTGAAAAATGCTCCCAACCGGGTTATTTTAAGTGCAAATTGCACCGTTAGCAATACCACGCCCATCGAAAATTTAAGGGCAGCTATTCAAACGGCACATGAATTCAGAAAAGGATAATTGGAGATCACAAAAACTGAAACATAAATTCCCGGCCAAAATTTTACTGTTATTCACTGTTACTAAATCAGATTTTTTAATCATTATCAACATGCTGATAATCTATTTTGAAAGAAAGAATTGATCAGCAGCTTTACTAAATTACGGACTTTTGAAATTTAGTAAAGTGGGTAAAGCTAAAGTAAAAAAGCAAAATTAAAACCAAAATAAACCTCCTAAACCGATGATCAAAAAAGCACTCTTTTGCTTATTTTTCGCCCTACCTTTTTTTAATGTTTTGGGCCAAAATACAGCTAAAAAACCCAACATCCTTTTTATCGTCGCAGACGATTGGTCCAAACATGCGGGAATCTACGGGGATAAGGTTGTGCGAACACCCAACATCGACCGATTAGGAAAAAATGGCTTGATTTTTGACCAAGCGTTTTGTTCAGCAGCCTCCTGCAGTCCTTCTAGAGCAAGTATTTTAACCGGCAAACATCCTCATCAAATCGCGGAAGGAGGTAATTTATGGGGGAGTCTTCCCGCAAGCATTCCCAATTTTGTCAGCCTCATTCAAGCATCAGGCGGGTTTGTGGGCAGTGAACAAAAAGGCTGGGGCCCAGGAAATTTTAAAATAGGTGGATACCAAGACAATCCAGCAGGGAAAAACTTCAAAAATTTTGAAGAATTTTTAGGGGCAAAGCCAAAAGACAAACCTTTCTTTTTTTGGTTCGGATCCATTGATCCCCATCGTGATTATGTCAAAGGAACTGGTGAAAAAGCCGGACTGGATCCCCAAAAAGTAAAGGTTCATGGATTCTTGCCCGACAACGATGTAGTCAGAAAGGACATCTTAGATTACTATTTTGAGGTAGAAAGATTTGATAGCAATGTGGGCAAACTCATCGCCACTTTAGAGTCAAAAGGTGAATTAGAGAACACGCTGATTGTCATTACAAGTGATAATGGAATGCCGTTCCCAAGAGCAAAAGCCACTTGCTATGATTCAGGAACCAATATACCGCTCATTATCTATTGGAAAGGTAAAATAAAACCTGCCCGCTCAAGTGAATTAGTGAGTTTAATCGATTTGGCACCTACCGTCTTAGACGTTATGGGCATCCAAAAACCCACAGACCTCCCTTCTAAAAGTCTGATCAATTTGATTAATGGTCGGCCAATAGCCCACAGAAATGCTGTTTTTGTAGAAAGAGAAAGACATGCTAATGTAAGAAAAGGGGATTTGGGTTATCCGGTTAGGGGTATCAGAACGAAGGAGTTTTTATACCTGCGCAATTTTGAACCCAATCGCTATCCCGCCGGTGATCCCCAGAAATGGGTGGCGGTGGGTCCCTACGGTGACATAGACGATTCGCCTTCCAAACAATTAATCATGTCAGACAGCGTCAATTATGCCTTCTTTTTTAACCGCACGTTCAAGAAGAGAGGTTCCGAGGAATTATATGATTTAAAAAATGACCCAAGCCAATTGCATAATTTGGCCAATGAAAAACGATTTGAGAAAGCAAAAAAATACTTGAAAATAGAATTAGAAGCTTGGATGAAACAAACGAATGATCCACGTCTAACAAACCCAAACACAAATCTTTGGGATAAATATCCATACTATTGATCATGAACAAATCGATGAGAATTTTCTTGGCTTCCATATTTGTTTGCGGGTATCTAATGGCTTATGGCCAATCTAAAGTACCCGGAACAGTCATTGCCTATAGCCCCGCGTCAAGTGGTTTGTACATCGGATCGCCGAGTATCGTTGTTTTGGCCAACGGACATTATTTAGCTTCGCATGATTTTTTTGGGCCTAAATCCACGGAACATACCTCCGCCATTTCACGCATTTACAGATCAAAAAACAAAGGCAAAACATGGGAAATGATCAGTGAAATAAATGGTCAATTTTGGTCTAAATTGTTTATACATCAGTCTAATTTATACCTCATGGGAACCCATAAGCATCACGGAAATGCCATTATCAGGCAATCGATGGATGAAGGTGAAACTTGGACTAGCCCCACAGACGCTGAAAATGGGTTATTATTAGCCGGCGAATATCACTGCGCCCCTATGCCCTTAATCATCCATGAAGGCCGATTGTGGCGAGCCATGGAAGATGCGATGGGGCCAATTAAAACTTGGGGGAAGCGGTATGGAAGTTTTATGATGTCGATTCCTTTGGACAAAAATCCAATGCAGGCGGCCAATTGGACAAAATCGAATGTGCTGGGATATGACTCAACTTATTTCAATGGGGCATTTGGCGGTTGGATCGAAGGAAATGCAGTAGTGGGACCCGATGGTGGCGTTTGGAATATGTTGCGCGTCGACAATAAAAAAAGTCTACAAGAATATGCGGCGATGGTAAAAATTAGTGCGGATGGAACGCAGGCTATTTTTGATCGATCCACGGGTTTTATCCCATTCCCTGGAGGATCTAAAAAGTTTACGATTCGATTTGATCCTAAAACGAAGCTTTACTGGACACTAAGTAACTTCATTCCTGAGGAAGTCAAAAATGCAAACCCCGGTAAAAACCCAGCATCGATCAGGAATACCTTGGCCTTATGTTTTTCAAGCGACTTGAAAGATTGGAAAATAAAAAAGATTGTGTTCCAACATCCTGATGTGATCAAGCACGGGTTTCAGTATGTTGATTGGCTTTTTGACGGAAAAAATATTTTGCTGGCTTGTCGGACTGCCTACGATGATGCCTTTGAGGGCGCGCATAATAATCATGATGCCAATTACCTCACATTTTTTCGAATCAAAAAATTTAGGAAATAAATTAGTGAGCCGTTTTATAATGCTCCATTAACAAATCACCGCCAAAATCATTTTTCAAATCTCGGATGACCGAATGAACATGGTTGGCATTGTTCTGAGTATTATCGTATTCAATCAACATGGTAGGTCCTTGAACCCGATAATAAGTACCCTTTCCAATCACAGGTTCGGTATGTCCAGCCCATGCAAACCACAAGTTTTCAAGCCCCGCTTTTTGAATATCTTTCAACATACTTTCGGCCAATAAATGTGAGTAGCGGAAAACATATAGGCGAACAAGCGCAAGCATCATCGCTTTTTGTTCCTTATTCAAATCGCTATATTTAACACCTTTGGGGTCCCCGATAAATGCACTTCTTTTGTCAAAAGTCAAAATATCCGGGTAGGCAACCGAGTCGATCATCGCCTGTTTAAACTGAACTTTATTCAAAGAATGCAACAAATCAAAACCTAAATCCGATTCCTCTTTTAAAATTTGTGTCCCCATCGCAGGACCGCTAGGCACAATCGCTGGATTAGTGCCCAAGAACCCAGGCGTCCCCGAAACCAATAATTTCTGATCGAATGAAAAATTAAATGAAATGTGATGGCCTTCAAATCGCCATCCCCAGATATTCTTTTCAGAAGGTATTCCAAAAATAGTAAAATGGTAATTACCCGGATCGCGGTATTTATCCTCCGGTTTTCTTTTTTCCAGCTCCTTCAGTATGGCTTCCAATTTGACGATGTCGTTGGTCTTTTTATACGTCTGATCACTCAAACAAATCTTCAACAAACCTAAACCTACTTCTATTTGCTCCGCAGACATTTCATTAAAAGTGATCCCTTTCCGCTTGATGGGTACAAAATGAAAATTATACCGTTCATTGTTATCAAATGGGAAAAGTGTTGAGAGCTTTTGTTCCTCCGTTAATAACTCGATAAAGCGATTGGCTTGTTTAACGGCATTTTGGGCTGAACTCGAATGTGCGAATGTGCCAAATAGAAAAATGAATAAAAGTAATTTTTTCATATAGGTTTATGTTACCGAAACAAGTTAGGATTATTTATTTTATTGCGCCAAAAAAATGGCTGATTTAATGGGATTTCGTGCTCAAAAGGCGATTCGTGTGATTCGGAATTTACATATGACCGGCAAATTAACGATCAAGCATGGAAAGATTTTTTATGAAGAATTTGCTTAGAAAATGACCGATCCTATGTCTTACTAAAATCTTCTCATGGCTCTAATCTGACCTACTGCACCCTTCGGGAGTGATTGATATTCATATGGGGAATTTCCAGCTTCAGCAAAAAATGTTACTCCCATACAATTGTCAGCATCGGCTTGAGTTGAAGAAATATACATAGTTCCATAGAAAATATTGACTTGATTTTTAACGATTTTCACTTTTTTAAGTTCTTCAAAACTTGGTAAAAACCAATCAGAATATCCCCCTCCACGATAATCAATACAAATTTTTGCTGCTCTAGCTGAAGCTGTTCCTTTACAAGTATTAATCGCATTAATTGAATTTTCACAACCAGATAACAAATTTGATCCAGTATTTACAGACACCCCTTGCCCAGGACCTGACCAGCACCCAAAACTATTTCCCATAGAAGACTGTGGAAAATCAGTGGTTGAAACAATTAATCCATGAAATTCTCCTGGAATATATCCTGGATCCCCAGGCTGTAAAATATAAGTAACGATACCTCCTTGGTAATAATCGCCTATTCTAATATTTGAAGGTGCAGATGTTTTAGGGTAATTCACACAGCTAATAATAGGCACTTCGGTCGTCGGAGGAGTAGTTCCACCCGTCCCAGGACTCGCAGGAGGTGTGACAACCACTACAGGCGGAGGAGGTGGTGGAGGTGGAGTCACCGCAGTTCTAAAACTTCTTTCTTCCCCGTAAAAAATTCCTTTCTTATTGATCGCATAGGCCCTAACATAGTAGGTCGTTCCTTCCGATAAACCCGAGAAGTTATACGAAAAACTGCCTAAACCTGAACCTAAATCTACTTTCCGATCAGTAATGCTTGGGTTTCGATTTTGCCCAAAACAAAATCCTCGCTCCGTTACAGGGGTGTTTCCTTCATCTGAAACTTGGCCATTGGCCTGAGCTGACCGAGTAGTCAATTGGCCCACATCCTGTGTGATAACGGTCGGCGGAGTATAAGCCACCGTGGTGAACGAAACTTGGTTTCCATACTGCAAACCTTTCCTGCTTTTAGCAAAACTTCGCACATAATATAAGGTTCCAGGCTGCAACTCAGTCATCACCAATTTAAAAACTCCCAATTCCCCTGAGACAAGGTATTTATTGTCTTGTATGGTAGGATTAGGTTGGGTACTGAAACAAAATCCCCGTTCCAAAATAGGAACCCCACCATCATATTTTACCTCCGCTTCATAGTTGGCCAACGTAAACGAAACATTCGTCACAGGCAGTGTAACGATCTCCGGAAATTTAATGTCAAGCGTCGTAAAACTTTGGACATTCCCTAATGAGTACCCCTTTTCATTTTTAGCAAATGATCGATAATAATACGTGGTATTTTCGATCAATTCAGTCACTACAGTTTTCATTGACCCCACAACGTTTTGGCTAGAAGCAAACTTCATGTCGGAAAGTGAGGGATTTGGAGAAAGCCCCATTAAAAAACCTCGTTCCATGACATGCCCACCCCCATCATCAAAAACTTCTCCATGTAACGTAGCTAAAAACATCCCGATATCTGAAGCAGGATTGGTTTTTAGTTTCACCAAGCGGTAATCTAAGGTGGTGAAATTTCGTTCATTTCCATAGGCAATCCCAATGGGATTTACGGCAAAAGCACGGACATAATAAAGCGTGTTTTCTTTTAATTGACTTGCGACTATGGCAAATTTCCCTTCACCATCACCGACTGAAATCTTCAAATCTTTAATGGTTGGAGCCTTATTCAGACTAAAGCAAATTCCACGTTCAGTCACTACCTTTCCTCCATCATAGGTAATTTCACCCCCCATTAAGGCGTTGGTAATACCAATATTTTTAACCGTATCGGTGGACAAAGTTGCCACTCGGAATTCAAGCGTGCTAAAAGCTTTTACATTTCCTTGGCCATTATTTCGATCTGACATGGCATATGAAAAAAATGAGTAGGCTTTCTTCGCCTGCAAATTCTTTAACATATAAGTAAACTCGCCGCTTCCAGGACCTAAACTTATTTTATTTTTTAAAACCGTAGCAGCGCTATCGTTCGCTGTCCAATAAAATCCGCGATCCGTAATTTCACCTGCATCAGGACTTTGAACATCTGCATGAAGCTTAACGGATGTGGCCTTAATTTCATTCGCATCCCTAGTGTTAACATAAATGGGAGCTCGATACGGTTCTTTTAGACAAGAAAAGAAAATGAAACCAATAAATACCCAAAAGTGATTTAATGAGAATTTCATCAATTAGAACTAAGAAAATGTAAATCAAAATTACACGAAACACCCTTTAAATCTTGAAAATCTTATTTAATGGTCAATCATTTGAGTTTAAAAATTCCAGCCAGATGGTGATTTGTTGGCCTCCAACGAACCCTCAAGATCATCAGCGAGGGAGGAGAAAAAATCTAAATTTGTCAACTTCTCAATTTCGTCTACCGACACAATAAAGCTTTTTAAAGGCAGGGAAGAACCCGTATTGCTCAACAAAAATCCGATCATTTTGGGGTTTGAGCCTTCCTTGAAAATTATTTTATAAAAGGAACATGGTACCGTGATACCTCCGCCAATGGTTCCACAAGTATTCGTTAAAACAGGTCCTGTAACCACATAAACACCCCCTAAACTCAACGCATTTTCACGCACTTTATCTTCTAAATTGCTCCAAATTCCTCGATTAAACGATGGGGTCATCGGAGACATATTAGACATGAAAAAGGTTTCTGACATGGCGGTTAAATTCAATTTGAAATCGGCCGCAGGGGCTAAATGTCCACGGTCAAATCCAGATCCTTGATAAGATGTACTCGTCACTGGATTCGATTTAACGGAGGGGTCTATACGAAAGTCATCCGTCCTTTCTTGCTTGCCATTGATCGACGCAACAGACAAATAATAAAAGGCATATTCTGCTTGTCGGTCAGCGTGAGAATACGACAATGTATAATAGGTATGAGGGATGGCATAGCCTTTGGCTACTTGCGGAACATAATCTGCCGACGGGTTTATTTCATCCTGGGCACAAGAAATTAATAGGATAAAAAAAATGGCAAATTTTGACATGTAATGAAAAAAGCGTCAATAAATTTAATAAATAATTTAATGGCAAAGGTTCGTGGGCATATTTGACGATTCTCTTTTATTCGATTTTTTCATTTAAAATCACTTGATTCATTCAAAATTATGATACGCTTGGGAAAGAGATTTTGGATAGTTAATGGGTTTGAAAACTTGTTTTTCGGCTATTAATAGAAATTAGAATGAGGCCCTTTTTCAGGCACTAGACAAAAGGACTAAAGTCCAAGAATTACTATCTAATTCCTGCTATTTCATTTGAATATCTAATTTCAGATCATCGCATCAACTTAAATAGGCAAGTATAATTTTAAAAAAATATGTTTAAATTAGAAAAAATTTAATTTATCCATTAACATGTTTCGATATCCAAAAATCAAAGGATTAATTGCAGCTGTTTTTACTCCTTTTACTCCAGATGGAAAAATTCATTTGGACCTGATACCAGCTTATGCCAATCGATTAAAGAATCAAGGATTAGCTGGTGTTTTTGTCAACGGCTCCACGGGGGAAGGAATGTTATTAACGATCGAAGAACGAAAATCCATCATTGAAAAATGGATGGAATTTAGCGATGAGAATTTCAAAATCATCGTTCATGTAGGTAGCTCTAGTGTTGAAATAGCAAAGGATTTAGCCGCTCATGGTGAAAAAAATGGCGTATATGCAGTGGCTTGTATGGCCCCTAATTTTTTTCCATCTTCAGACTTGGATGTGATGGTTGATTTCTGCCAACAAGTAGCCTCATCCGCGCCAAATACCCCTTTTTACTATTATCATTTGCCGGCTATCACAGGCTGTCATATCAAGGTAAACCAATTATTCAAAAAAGCCTCAGGCATCATCCCCAACTTAGCCGGTGTTAAATTCACCCATACCGACTACATGGATATGCATCAATGCATGGCTTTAGAAAATGGAAGATTTGATGTCTTGCATGGACATGACGAGATTTTGATCAATGGACTTGTCTTAGGCATTGAAGGGGCCATTGGAACTACATTTAATTTTATGCCTGGTGTCTATCATGCAATTTTGAATGCTTATTCCGATCAAAATTATGCCTTAGCTCGTAGCCTTCAAATGAAATCAATTCAAGTGGTAGAAATCATGTTGAATCATGTAAATGCCATCGTAGGTGGAAAAGCGATTATGAATATGACAGGTTTGGACTTTGGTCTTTGTCGAAGTCCTCTACGTAATTTAACCATTGAAGAAATAAAGCGGTTGAGAATGCAGTTAGAAGAAGTCGGATTTTTTGATTCAATCATTTCGCTAGATGGAATAAAATGAACCTCTTGAGCTTGTTTATTTCCTTTATCTTTTTACACACGCTGAGGGATCATCCTGTTCAATTGCCCACAGAATCAGATAAAATCCAAGATTTAATCGAGGTGGCCCAAAGTTCTAACTTTTGGATCTCAGTGCATGCAATTGAATACCTAGCAAAATTAGGATATAAAAAAGAGGCGAAAGCATTAGCCCTGACACAACTTAAACCCTTTGAAGAAACACCAGAGAAACGAATTGGGTTTTGGCGTGCCCAATCCCTCGCCTCCAAAGAAAGGAATGAACGTAACTTTTGGATCAATAAAATTAAAAACGCTTATTTAAATACCTCAGGGCCCGATCGAATTCATGCAGCTGAATCTTTAGCCAAACTTGGCGTTTCCTTTAAAAATTTGAGCCCCAAAATAGTACGTAAGGATCTAGTTTCTGAGGGTATGATTTTTTCATTTAGTCATTGGGGATATTGCCTGCCCATACAAGCCGGTGAGCGTCCAAATTATAGCGCACTACTTAAGGAAATAAGCAATGTAAAAGTGAAAAATCGTTCTTTAGCCGCCTATGCACTGGGTTTTTTAGTGCCCGATATGAACAAAGATACTTGGGAGACTTTAGCCAACTTGGCTTTGAACGAGGAATCGAATTCTGAAACCTACGTTTACCTGATTGGTGCAGCCTATATTCATTATAACCGAACCAAGCATCATGCTGATGACACATTCCAAGATGTAAGAAACCGGCTCCTTCGCTTTGAGTATTCACAAAAAAAATTAGAAAGGATAGAATTATGCAAGGCACTAGCAACTAATTATTTAGCGCAAGATCGAATGATTATCGAACGAGTATTATCATCCACTGGCCCAAGCCGCTATCCTGCAGATTCAAAAGTGTCTCTAAACCAAGATGATGCCGATAAGTTAGATATTAAAGCAGCAGCAGCTTATACTTGGTTGCAAATGAATGCCCAACAAAATAAATGAACCTATTAAAACATCTGTTTTTAAAATAAAAAATGATCTGTTATGAAACTACGCCAACTTATCTCCATTTACTTTTTTATGACATGTGCCTTTCACCTGCTAGGGCAAAAGGCTGAAAATGTACAAATCACAAAAATTTGGGATAAGGGAGAACATAATGCTTTTACAGATCTGATTCGATTTAAAGGTAATTTTTATTGTGTTTTCAGGGAAGGATCAGGTCATGTAGGAGGTAGCGATGGGAAAATCCGCATCCTTCAGTCGAAAGATGGTCAAATCTGGAATGAACTAGCATTATTGGAAAAAAAAGGCTTTGATTTACGGGATGCAAAATTATCAATTACGCCCCAAGGACGAATCATGGTCATCATTGGAGGAAGTATTTATGTTGATAAAATATTAAAAGGGAGAATTCCTCATGTGTCTTTTTCGAATTCGACAGGTACCAAATTTTCTGACCCTGAATCCGTTGAAATCGACCCAACTATCGTTTCCTGGGGTGATTGGATCTGGCGAGTTACCTGGCACAAAGGCATCGGATATGGCATAGATTATCAAGTCGGACCAGACGAAAGAAAAGGTCCCACATCTCTTTTTCTCGTTAAAACACTGGATGGCAAAAAGTACACCAAAGTTTCTAAACTCGAACTTTCAGGATTCCCAAATGAGGCAACTATTCGCATCGATAAACAAAATACGATGCACACCATGATTCGAAGAGAATTAGATGATAAAGTAGGTGTCATGGCAAAAAGCACATATCCCTATGTAGATTGGAACTTTCAAAAAATGCCTATGCGTCTTGGTGGTCCTAATTTTATTTTTGACAAAAATCAAACGAATATCATTGCTGCAACAAGAATTCACGAGGGAACTAATTTGTCAACAAGAATTTATGTCAAGAAGGGTTCAGAAGATTTTAAGGAAATTATCCGATTGCCCTCAGGAGGTGACACGAGTTATGCCGGAATGGTTAGGTATGGCAACTATTTATGGGTTTCATATTATTCCTCGCATGAGGGAAAAGCGTCGATTTATTTGGCCAAAATACCGTTATCTTATCTCAAAAAAGTCATACATCAACTTAATTGAAAAATGATTCTCGCGTGAATGCCATTTTGAAAAACAAGCTTAATGTTCATAAAAAACAAACTTGATTTAGGAACCCCAGCAAAAGATATTCGGCTATCTTCCATGACAACATTTTGGTCAAAAGAATGGCTCATTGTTTATTTTTTATGCCTTGTAGGACTTCTTAATTACCTCGATCGAACGATGATGAGCACGATGAGAAGCTCTATCATAGAAAAAATACCGATGAGTAATGCGCAATTCGGAATGCTATCAACTGTGTTTTTATTTTCGTATGGTATTTTTAGTCCAATTGGAGGTTTTTTAGCCGATCGATTTCAAAGAAGTCGAGTCATCATTTTTAGCACATGTATCTGGTCAGTGGTCACTTGGATGACATCCTATGTAACGAATTTTGACATGTTATTACTCACTCGAGCCTGTATGGGAATAAGTGAAGCTTGTTATTTGCCTGCAGCATTGGCCTTAATCACAGATTATCATGGCAACAAAACTAGGTCATTGGCCATAGGAATACATATGACAGGAATTATCGCTGGGCAAAGTTTAGGCTTTGTAGGTGGTTGGATAGCTGAACTTCATTCATGGAACTATGCCTTTTTTATTTTTGGTATAGTGGGTGTATTTTATGCTATAATTTTGGTGTTTGTGTTAAAAGACAAGCCAGTACAATCAGAGGCAATAGCAAATCGCCTAGTTGAAAAAAAGATTCATTTTTTTCAGGTAGTACGCACATTATTGACAAACTTTAATTTTTCTCTTTTACTTAGTTTCTGGTGTTTACTTGGGATTGTAGGTTGGCTCATCATGGGCTGGTTGCCTACGTATTACCAAGAACATTTCAATTTATCTCAAGGAATCGCAGGTTTATATGCTACAGGATATTTATATCCCTTTTCTATGGTTGGAGTAGTCGTAGGAGGATTACTTGCAGATCGGTGGAACAAAACAAATAAAAGTGCAAGAATTCTGATCCCAGCAATTGGTTTATTGATTGCGATTCCAGGCATTTTATTGGCCGTAAATACAAATTTAATAGAAATAGCGATTTTAGGTTTTATGATATATGCCTTTACCAAGGTATTTTCTGATGCCAATCTAATGCCTATTCTATGTACGATTATTGATGAGAAATATCGAGCAACAGCCTACGGCATTTTAAATTTATTTGCTTGTATTGTGGGAGGCATAGGAATTTATGCAGGGGGGATTCTTCGAGATTCGAACATTTCGATGGATTATATTTTCATCTTTGCGTCTTTTGTATTGCTCCTTTGTATTTTACTTTTGACAATTATCTACTTTACTAGCAAAAAAATAAAAACAGATATTTAAATGGCACTACCAATCAATCGGATTATTCAACTGGTCTGTATAAATACAATTCAAATGGACAAAAATTGGTTGATCAAGAAATAGATAAAATGAATAGAGTGTAATCAAATTTAATGCAGCTTTACTAACTTTACTAACTTTTGAAAAGTTAGTAAAGTTGGGTAAAGCTAGTTAACAAGTTGGGTGAAGCTACCCAGAAATAAACCTCTAAAACCTATGAAAAGAAAGCAATTCTTGCAACAAAGTGCATTGGGGATTTTTGCGGCCTTGTCACACCAAAATTCCTTGTTGGCCGAGGCAAAAAACAATGCAAAAGGTAAACGTTTTTCCATCGGAGCATGTGATTGGTCGATCTCGAATACCTCCAATTTAGGGGCCATGGAAATGGCGAAAGAAATAGGTTTGGATGGGGTCCAATTAAGCCTTGGCTTAAAAGCGAACAACATGCATTTACGAAGAAAAGATGTGCAAGAAGCTTATAAATCGTTAGCTAAAATCTTTAACGTTGGCTTTACGGGATTGGGCATCGGTGAGCTAAACAACTACCCATTTAAGTCGGACCCACAGACGGACCAATGGGTCGCCGACAGCATTCAAGTAGCTAAAGAGTTCAATATCAAAGCCGTATTAATTGCCTTTTTTAACCAAGGGGATTTAAAAAATGACTCAAAAGGACAAGATGCGGTCATTCAAAAATTCAAGGACATCATACCCATCGCAGAAAAAGCAGGTGTTACTTTGGGCATAGAATCTTGGTTAAGTGCTGAGGAACACATGCGTATCATCGACGCAGTGGGATCGTCCCATTTAAAGGTCTATTATGATGTGGCTAATTCAGAAAAAATGGGTTACAACATCTATGAAGAAATCAAATGGCTTGGTCAAAAAAATCAAATCTGTGAATTCCATTTTAAAGAAAATGACGCGCTTTTGGGTCAGGGAAAAGTGGACTTCCAACGCGTAAAAAATTGCATCGATGAGATCGGATATTCCGGGGCCATTCAAATTGAAGGCGCCGTTCCTCCAGGGAAAACGATGCTCGAAAGCTATTTAAAAAACAATCGATTTGTCAGAGATTTAGTGTCCTAAAAAACCCTTTAATTATTACTCCAAACATTGTTATTCATGAAAATTATCAGCACCATCCTCCTGTTTTTATTTCCACTGTTTTTTACCAATGACGGAACTAGCTTGTTTGTTCCGGAGGGTTTGGAGGTTGAGCTATGGGCGGAATCACCGATGTTGTACAACCCGACCAATATGGACGTGGATGCCAAAGGACGTATTTGGGTGACTGAGGCCGTTGAATATCGTGATTTTAATAACAAGCCAGAAACCCGATTTAACTACAAAAATCAAGGCGACCGAATCGTCATTTTAGAGGATACTGACCAAGATGGCAAAGCGGATAAGTCGACCGTCTTTGTACAGGATATGGATTTAAAAGCCCCGCTGGGCATTGCAGTCATCGGCAATAAAATTTTTGTTAGTGCATCGCCTCATGTGATCGTATATACCGATGAAAATCACGACGATAAACCGGACAAAAAGGAAATCTTTTTAACAGGATTTGGGGGATTTGACCATGACCATTCTTTGCACTCATTTTTAGCCACTCCCTACGGGAAATTTATATTTAATGTAGGTAATGCTGGGCCTCATGTGGTTAAAGATAAGTCGGGTTTTACATTGCGCTCAGGCAGTCTTTATGCGGGCGGAACTCCCTACAATAAAAAAAATGAGGGGAATCAAAAAAGCGATGATGGCCGTGTGTGGGTTGGAGGGTTGGCTTTAGAAATCGCACCCGACGCGAGCCAATTAAAAGTTATGGCGCACAATTTTAGAAATAGTTATGAGGTGGCCATGGATTCGTATGGCAATATGTGGCAAAATGACAACGATGACCAAGTCATTGCATGCCGAACCTCTTGGCTCATGGAAGGAAGTAATGCCGGATATTTCTCCAAAGACGGAACTCGATATTGGCAAGGAGATCGAAGATTAGACCAAGATATTTTTACGGCGCACTGGCACCAAGAAGATCCAGGTGTATTGAAAGTGGGCGATAAAACAGGTGCCGGTTCTCCCACAGGAGTAACCGTTTATGAAGGAGATGCCTTAGGAGAAAAATATAGGGGCATGCTGTTAAGTTGCGAAGCGGGAAGAAATTTAGTCTTTGGATACAAAACAAGTTCAAAAGGCGCGGGATTCAACATGAAACGATTTGACTTTTTAAGTTCATTTCCAGTCTCTGATGATTACTATATTTGGAATGATAATTTTGAAGCCGATAAAAGAAAATGGTTTAGACCTAGTGATGCAGTCACAAGTACGGATGGCGCCATTTATGTGGCTGATTGGTACGATGCAGTCGTAGGCGGCCACGCGATGAACGACAAAAAAGGATATGGTAGAATTTATCGCATTACCCCAAAAGGTAAAAAACTAAAAGCGCCTATCTTAGATTTTACGAGCACGAAAGGACTCGTAGGCGTATTAAAATCACCCGCCATCAATGTGAGAGCGGTAGCCTACGAAAAATTGAAAAATACAGGAGAAAAAATAATCCCAGACCTTTTGCCCTTGTTATCAGACCCAAATCCCTACATACAAGCCAGGGCCATTTGGTTAATGGCTAGTTTAGGTACAAATGGACTAGAAAAAGTAGAAAATTTATTAATCAGAAACATAAAAAATCCGGCCGAAAACTCTTCAGAAATTGCGGTAACTGCTTACCGTGCATTACGCAAGTCTGACAAAAATCTGCAAGAGATTAATCATACGCTTTTAAAATATGCTTTATCCTCCGCTTTATTGAGAGAAATAGCAATAGGTCTTAGGGACCTAAGTTACCAGGATAGCAAAGAAAGTTTGTTGCATATAGCCCTTAAGGTTAGCGCAAAAGATCCCTATTTATTGACCGCATTGGGTATCGGAGTGGATGAAAAAAGGGAATTGTTTTTTGCCGATTTTGTCAAAAAATTACCTGCGAATCCGCTCAATTTGTCAGCCGCTCAAAGTTCCATTTTATGGGAGCTGCATCCCAATGCCAGTATAAATTTGATTAAAAAAAGAGCTCAATCAACTTCATTATCGGTCAACCAACGAAAAGAAGCCATGACCACCATCGCATTTATGAGCACCCCTGAGGCGGCGCATGCGATGCTTGATTTAACAAAATCGAAATTGGTCGATGTAGCCCAACAAGCAGATTATTGGGTTAATTTCCGTAAAACAAATACGTGGGAAAATGTGATTGCCTGGAAGCAAGAAGAAGACCAACAATTAAGTCGGGAGCAAAAATGGATGATCCAATCCGAAAATTCCCTATTAAATGATACGACATTAGTGGCTGAGAAAAAGCAGGAGCTAGCTCAAAAATTAGCACTAGATACGTATGGCGCTAGATTATTGATGCTAGACGCAGCAAAAGGAAAAATCAAACCCAAGATTAGGGAATTAATTGAACTTCATATATTCAATAATAAAGACATTTCCATTCGCAGTTTGGCGGCCGATTATTTTAGGCGTCCGGGCGGAAAATCTCTGTCAATTGACTTGGCCATGAACATGCCATCTGATGCTAAAAAAGGCAAAAATATATTTGAAACGAATTGCATTTCTTGTCACAAAATAGCCGGAAAAGGAGCTGATATTGGTCCAGATTTATCATTAATCAAAAAGAAATTTGACAAAAAAAGCATGCTTGACGCCATCATTAATCCTTCTGCAAGCCTAGCTTTTGGGTATGAGCCCTGGATGATTAGCACCCAATCAGGAAGTTACTATGGATTTTTAATGGCTGATGCCAAACAAATTATACTAAAAGATTTAACGGGAAAAAGGAATAATATCAAAGCTTCAGATGTCACGTCTAGGGTCCAACAAAAAAATAGTTTGATGCCTGAACCGACTTCGATGGGGCTAAAAGAAAAGGATTTATCGGATTTAACTGGATATTTATTGAGCTTGTAAACTAGCATAAAAGTACTCCCGAAAAACCAATCTCAAAGATTTGAAGGCTGACAAAAATCATTTTTAGCCCCCCGCAAATTTTCTAATTTGCGGGCTATGCAAGAAATTCCATTTGACTTATTAACTAAATATAATGTACCCGTTCCGCGGTACACAAGTTATCCGACGGTGCCCTTTTGGGAAGAAAAAATTGATTCCGACCATTGGAAATTATTATTCGCCAGAAGATTTCAGGAATCAAATGACCAGGAAGGAATTAGTTTGTATATACACCTTCCCTATTGTGAAAGTCTATGCACATTTTGTGGCTGCAATAAACGGATTACGACCAATCATTCAGTCGAAAAAGAATACATTGATGCGCTCATAAAAGAATGGAATTTGTACAAAATTCTGATGGGTCAAAAACCCGTGATTCGAGAATTTCATATCGGCGGTGGAACGCCCACTTTTTTCTCTCCTGAAAATTTAAAGCGTTTATTGGCCGCCATATTTCAAGATTCCATCGTTCCAGAAGAGCATGAATTTGGCTTTGAGGGACACCCAAATAATACCACAAAAGCCCATTTAAAAATGTTTAGGGACTTGGGATTTAATCGAGTGAGTTTTGGAATGCAGGATAGTAATTTGGAAGTCCAACAAATCATCAACCGAATTCAGCCACTTAAAAATGTGAAAAGAGTTGTTAAATGGGCTCGAGAGCTTGGTTATGAGTCCATTAATTTGGATTTAGTTTATGGTTTACCCAGGCAAGATTTGCCAAAAATAACGAAGACCATTGAAGATGCTATGGCCATCAAACCTGATCGGATTGCCTTTTATAGCTACGCCCATGTGCCCTGGACGAGCCGGGCCCAACGCCTATTTGATGAACGCGATTTACCAAGTGCAAACCAAAAAATGACGCTGTACCAACAAGGTAAAAATATGTTTAACAAAGCGGGATATATTGACATAGGCATGGATCACTTTGCCTTACCTAATGATCCAATGGCATTGGCTCATACGGAGGGAAATCTACACCGTAATTTCATGGGATATACCATTCAAAAAACTGGATTACTGCTTGGATTAGGTGTGTCAAGCATCAGTGATATCTATTATGGATTTGCCCAAAATAAAAAATCCATTAGCGAATATTTCGAACAAATTTCACGTCAAGAATTGGCCATTTGTAAAGGATATTTCTTAACAAAGACTGACCAAAAAATGAGGCAATATATACTCGATATTGCCTGTCAAGGAAGAACGTATTTTAATGAAAATGATTTAGCCATTTTACAGGAATACACTTTTGGAGAATTAGCAGATTTAGCCAAAGATGGATTATTGCATTTCGGGAAATATGGAGTTGAGCTCACTGAATTAGGTAAGCATTTTACACGCAATGTCTGTAAGGCCTTCGACTTAAAACTACTAAGCTCGGAACATTTAGAAAAATCATTCAGCCAGGCCATTTGATTTTAAAAATTCAAACTATTGATATTACGTTTATTTTATCAATTTACTTATACGAAAAAAGAAGGTGTTTGTTTGAATATTAATAACTTAGCTAAGCTTTACTAACTTTTCAAAAGTTAGTAAAGCTGGAGCTAAGAGTCACGAAATGTTTTAGAAATCACCCGAAAAAATGTAAGCTAAAAAGTTATTTTGACGGGCTCGAAACTAAGCTTGTTCGACAAAAGGAAAAAACAAAAAAAGTAGTTATTGCAAAATAGACGACTAATGCTGGGGCGATCCAATTAGATACTTGGCTCGAGCCAAACCAGTCGCCCGTTTGAACAATCCATAAAACGCAAGCCACATTTTTGATCGTCTCAAGAATCCAAACTTTTGAATTTCCATCCATTAGATCGGTCAGTGCATAAATATGTACAAATATAAAGGCCCCGTAAATAAAAATATCAGGTGTCCCTATGCTTGCAATATGACTGTATAAATAGGAAACAATCAAAAGAAGGCTAAAGAGTTGGCCCCATAAATAGTACCTAAGAGAAGGGGAAGCCTCTTTTTTATAATGTTCAAAATCATAGACATCTTCAATTTTGTAAACAGGATACTCCTTAATGACATTTTCGGGGCGCCAGCCTAGGGGCATGAACCAGATTCGCAATTTGTCTTTCCAGGAATTTGCATGCCAAGCATCTTGAATTAGTAGCCAAAGGTGCAGAAAATTAATTTTGATTGGGTTCCAAGTTCTTACCGGCCTAGTTATTCCGTAAACGGCTGGAATATCATCTCTTTCTTCTTGGAATGTACCAAACATTCGATCCCAAAAAATAAATATTTGACCATAATTTTTATCCAGGTATTCAGGATTTATCGCGTGATGAACTCGGTGATGAGCTGGAGTTACAATGACATATTCAAGCCATCCCATCGTTTTAATATGGCGAGTGTGGTACCACAATTGGGCAAATAAATGAAGCGGAGCCACCACAGCAATGACATTTTGAGGGACTCCAAAAACCGCTGCTGGTAATAGTAAAAAAGTGAAAATTCGTACAAAAACCGAAATGCTTTGTCTCAAGGCACAGGCTAAATTAAATTCCTCACTGCTATGATGAACTAAGTGATTGTTCCAAAAAATATTAATGGTATGATTTAAGCGGTGAACCCAATATCCTGAAAAATCAAGAGCCATGAAAGCGATCAAATATAACAAGACACTTGACTGAACTTGAAATAAATTAAAATGTTCTACGAGCCATGGATAGGATAAAATCCCCACGCTGAGCCCTAAAACATCTTTCGTCGAATTCGTAACCCCAGAGCTTAAACTTGAAATCATGTCCAAGGTTTCCATCGTTTCAAATCCTTTATACCAACCGTACCATTTTTCAAATAGCACAAGAAATAAGAATAAAGGAGTCACAATGACTAAAATATTTCCGTAGGTTTCCATCGCAATCGTTTACCGTAAAATCAGTTAAAAGAATCGTAAATGTATAAAAAAAAATACGCGTTAAAGAGTAAAATTAAATTTGACGACTTCCATTTTATTTACAAACCTTATTCAAATAATTTAAATGAGTCGATAAATGAAAAAATCGGCTAAATTTGAAAATCCTAAACCAAAAACAATGAAAAAAAGTCCCTATATCGTATTCATCATTTTGCTGACTTTTTTCGTCATTTCATTTCTATCCAACATCATAGGCCCGATCATTCCTGACCTCATCACCAGTTTTCATTTAAGCCTAACGATGGTTTCCCTGTTGCCCTTCGCTTTTTTCATTGCCTATGGATTTATGTCCATTCCGGCAGGCATAATGCTAGAGGTTTTCAAAGAAAAGAAAGTCATGATGTTTGCATTTTTGCTCTCCAGTTTAGGCTCTCTTTTGATCGTTATTTCACCCAATTATATTTCCGCGATCGTATCGTTATTTATGATTGGCTGCGGAATGGCCATGTTGCAAGTCGTGGTGAATCCGCTTCTCAGAACGGCAGGGGGAGAAGAAAATTATGCTAATTTTTCCGTTTGGGCCCAACTGATTTTCGGGTCTGCTTCTTACCTAAGTCCATTCGTCTATCAAACCTTTATTTTACAAAAAAAATTATCTAGCAGTCAGGCCGGTTGGTCAGCGGCATTTTTCCAAAAAATACCAGACGCATTCCCATGGCTTTCCCTTTACGTTTTATTTATTGCCGTTAGTTTGTTGATGGTCGTCATTATTTATGTATCTAAATTCCCAAAAGTCGAATTGGATGAAAGTGAAAAACCGGGTCCATTAGAGATTCATTTAACTCTATTTAAAAATAAATATGTGATTTTATATTTCATCGCCATGCTTTGCTATGTAGGCACAGAACAAGGAATATCAAATTGGATTTCGCAATTTTTATCCACCTATCACGGGGTAGATCCGCAGACCACTGGCGCTGATACAATAGCCTATTTTTGGGGACTCATGACCGCTGGGGGTATCCTTGGATTAATATTATTGAAAATTTTAGATAGCAGAATTGTGCTTGTCACCTTCTCTTTTTTAGCCATTGCATCTTTAGCTCTTGCGCTTTTAGGCACAAAATCCATGGCGTTATTAGCCTTTCCATTATTGGGTTTATTCCTTTCCGTGATGTTCCCCATCATTTTTTCCCTAGCCTTAAATTCGTTCAAGGAGAATCATGGTTCCTTTTCTGGAATTTTGGTCACTGGAATCGTGGGAGGCGCCATTTTACCCTTTATCATTGGCGGGATTGGCGATATTTTTGGATTAAAAATAGGCATGAGTGTTTTGTTTATCACGCTACTATATATTTTCAGCATCGGTTTTTGGGCCAAACCCCTGGTCAATAATAAGCACTTAAATTTATTTAAGGAGAAGGAATAAGCTAGCTCTTTAAATGCTTTTTAAAGAAGTTGATGGTTCTCTCCCAGGCCAACTTAGCAGTTGCTTCTTGATAGCGCGCGGGTGACGAATCATTATTAAAGGCATGTTGGGCCCCTTCATAAATAAACAATTGATAATCAATTTGATTATTTTTCAACGCGTTTTCATAAGCTGGGATGCCCGCATTGATCCTTTCGTCTAATCCTGCATAATGCAACATTAATTTGGCTTTGATGTTAGGCACCAAAGTTGGGTCAATTTGTCGACCATAATACGGAACTCCCAAGGTCAATTTGGGATCCTTAGCTGCCAAATCGTTGACAATACCTCCACCCCAACAAAAACCGATGCAAGCCGTTTTTTGATTACTATTTTTCAATGTTCGAAGGTAGCTTAGGCCACTCATCATATTTTCAAGATTTTGCTTGGCATCTAATTTCCCAATCAACGTTCGGCCCTCATCTTCATTCGTGGGCGTACCCCCAAATTGACTTAGACCATCGATTCCTAAAGCAATAAAACCCTCCTTGGCGATTCGCCTCGTCACATCTTTAATATGTGGCGTCAAACCCCTATTTTCATGAATCACTAAGACAGCACCTAAAGACTCCTTCGCGTTTTTGGGTTGCACCAAATATCCTTTGATGACTCCATTGGGTGACGGAAATTCAGCAGTAGAAAAATTTAAATCTGCATCGTCTTCCGCGACCATTGCGCTAGCCGCATAACTCCCTTCCAAGGCAGGCAGAATAGTATTTAAGGCTGCTACTCCGCCGACTAATTTTGTCAAACGATTCAAAAATACCTCTCGAGTTAATGGCTTATGGGTATATTCATCAAATAACTGTATGATTTCTTGGTTGATTTTCATGTTCAATTTTGTTTTATTTTTCAAATCTAAGCATAAAAAAAAGTCCCTGAAAATCAGAGACTTAAATTTTTGTTGGCGGTCCGGACGGTGGGAATGAAACAAATCTGACTGAACTCAAAACGGACAAAAACGTCAAAATATAATAGTATAGGTATTATATTGGTTAATCTAATTGTATCGAAATTGTATCAAATCAGGTCGTTCTGCTTCGGTTTTAGCACCACCCCTATACTTCCAAAAAATATAAGTCCATTCTGGTTGATTAGGTTATAAAAGAATTAATCACCCTTTTAATTGTAAGAAGTTTATAACCTCTTTTTGATTACTGCTCCTCTTAATAAGTGATATGTTCAACCATTATTTTTCGTACAACTCTTCCTCTATAACAGGATTCAGCCACACAGTAGATTCTTTTTTTGAAATACCATTCATCATGACACCTTGAATAAATTGTTTATTTAAAGAACCATGAGAATGAATGACACCAGGAAGAATTTCTACTAAATCCCCCTTTTTTAGTTGAATCATTGGCTTACCCTTTTCTTTAAAATATCCTTCTCCATCCACTCCAAAAATAATTTGTTTGCCAGTATGTTTATGCCAATTGCTTCGAGCTTTAGGTTCAAATAAAACCCTAGAAGCAAGGAAGTCACTTTCCGAATCG
>CAIZMB010000031.1 GCA_903933935.1 uncultured Cytophagaceae bacterium | reverse complement strand
GGTGTATTTAAAAAATTGCCACATAAAGATCTAAGATGATTAAAAGTATAAATTGGGATTTAAATTTAATAAGTCAATCAAAATTATGTTCAATGGATAAAATCCCAAAATGAAGGGTAAAAATTAACCGAAATTGACCCGGTAATCTTCCCTAGCTTGCAGGATCACTTCATGGGCTATTTCACGGCCATAAACTTCATCGATGTCCACTAAATTGGAACTCGTTTCTCCTGGAAGCATTTTGTACGTCCAAAAATAATGCCTAAGTCTTTGAACAATATCCTTAGGTGCGTCTGAAATATCGCGCCATTTTCCATATATAGGATCATCCTTTAAAACAGCAATAATTTTATCGTCGGCCTCCCCATGGTCAATCATTCGAATACCGCCAATGGGAATGGCCTGACATAAAATATCCCCGTGGGTGATGGTACGCTCAGAAAGCACCAATATATCTAGTGGGTCTCCATCTCCTTTAATGATCTCTTTCCCAGAGTATTTTTTGGCCAATTTAGCTATTCCATCAGCACAATATGTTTGAGGTAAAAAGCCGTATAGAGCAGGAACAATATTGGAGAATTTCTGCGGTCGGTCTATTTTTAGATATCCAGATTCTTTGTCAATTTCATATTTAACTGTGTCGGTAGGGACAATCTCAATGAATGCGGTGACTAATTCGGGCATTTGCTCGCCAATATGTATTCCGTGCCAAGGATGAGCTTTAAATATGTTTCGATTCATGATAATCCGTAAATGGTCGTTGGCACGCAAATTACAAAAATTGCGCTAACCTAAACTAAAGAACCATTGGCAAATAGGTACAATCTAGGGAAATTAGTTAAATTTGTGGTTTGAATTTTTTGAATTATGATATACCCCATCGTCCCTTATGGCGATCCTGTCTTAAGAAAAGTAGCAAAGCCTATTAATTTAGGAAGCATCGATTTGGTTAAGCTGTCGGAAGATATGTTTGAAACGATGTATGCAGCGAGTGGTGTAGGATTAGCTGCGCCACAGATTGGAATGGACATTCGGCTTTTTGTTGTGGATGGAAGACCTATGAATGAGGATGAAGATGAGGATGAAAAAGACCCTTCCCTTGTGAACTTCAAAAAAGTTTTTGTCAATGCGACGATTTTAGATGAAACGGGTGAAGAGTGGGGATTTGAAGAAGGTTGCTTGTCCATTCCTGGAATTAGGGGGGAAGTTTTCAGGCCTGAATATGTCAAAATTCATTATTGGGACGAGCGCGGGGAGGAACATGAAGATGTATTTGAGGGGTTTGCGGCCAGAATTATTCAGCATGAATATGATCACATAGAAGGAATCCTTTTTACTGATCATTTAAATGTGGTCAAAAAGCGCATGATAAAAAATAAATTAGGTGAAATTAGCCGCGGAAAAGTTTCAGTGGATTATAAAATGAAACTTTCTCGATAAAATTAGATATGAAGATTTCTTTAAATTGGTTACGTGATTTTATTGACATTTCTAAATTACCCCAAAAGGGCGAAGCAGAAGAGTTAGATGTGTTATTAACAAATACGGGATTAGAGGTTGAGGGCATTGAGAGGCATGAAAAAATCCCAGGGGGATTGAAAGGATTTGTGGTAGCTGAAGTTTTGACCTGTGAGAAATTTGAGGTAAAAGACAAAATACTAAGCCTAACGACCGTTGACGCAGGCTTATCAGAAATTTTAACCATTGTTTGTGGAGCGGCTAATGTAGCTGCGGGTCAAAAAGTGATCGTGGCAACCCCAGGAACAACTTTATTTGACGCGGAAGGCAAAGCCTTGTTTACTATAGAAAAGCGGAAAGTTTATGGCCAACCTTCTGAAGGGATGATTTGTGCAGAGGATGAAATTGGGATAGGAACTTCACATGATGGAATTTTAGTGTTGGATACCAACGAGGCCAATGGCACTCCTGCGGCTAAATACTTTAATCTCTCAGCAGATTTAGTATTGGAGATTGGATTAACTCCAAACCGGGCCGATGCCGCATCGCATTGGGGAGTAGCGCGCGACATTAGAGCAGTAACTGGATTGCCGATTAAATTACCATCGGTGGATTCGTTGGCAATTGCCCAAACCAATTTGCCTATTGAAATAAACATTCAAGACAAGGGATGTGCTCGCTTTTGTGGCGTAAGCATGGATGGAATTCAGGTAAAGCCGTCACCCGATTGGTTGCAAGAAAGGTTAAGCGCGATTGGGTTAAGACCCATTAATAATATCGTAGACATTACAAATTTTATCTGCCATGGCTTGGGCCAACCAATGCACGCGTATGATTGGCATCAAATAAAAGGAGGTAGATTGGAAGTTAAAACCTTAGCTGAAGGAACTGTTTTCAAAACCTTAGATGGAGTAGAAAGGAAATTAAATGGGGAAGAATTGATGATTTGTGATGGATCGGGAGCGATTGGATTAGCGGGAATTATGGGTGGAGCCAATTCAAGTATTCAGGATTCAACGACCCGGATTTTCTTAGAAGTAGCACATTTCGCACCGGAAAGAATCAGAAAGGCCGCCCAATTTCATAGTTTAAAAACGGATGCATCCTTCAGATTTGAAAGAGGAACGGATATAGATGCTAAGCTTTTTGCGCTAAAATATGCGGCCCAACTAATCCTAGATTTAGCTGGTGGAACTATTAGCTCAAATTGGGTCGATCATTATCCAGAAAAAAATGTAGCGGCTCATATCCCAGTAACTTATGAACGTATACACCAATTGATGGGAGTCGAATTAGCTGAAAGTCGAATCCAAGAAATACTTTTAGCCTTAGATTTTGAGATTATAAATTTGAATCCAAAAGGTTTGACGGCTATTGCTCCGGCATACCGAGTCGATGTGACACGAGAAGCTGATTTAATTGAGGAGCTTTTAAGAATTCATGGCTTAGACAATATTCCATTATCAGAGAATTTAGGGGCCAATTTTATTTCTGAATTTCCTTTGTTAGATAAAGAAAAAATTCAGCAACAGGTGGGTCTTAGCTTAGCGGCAAAAGGATTTCATGAAATCATTACCAACTCACTGACTAAATCAAGTCACCATGAATTAATCCAACAGGATTTAGCTTTTGAATCTGTTGAGATATTAAATCGACTATCGGAAGATTTAGGCGTGATGCGTCAGCATTCCATATTTTCGGGTTTAGAGGTGTTAGCGTATAATATTAATCGCCGACAAAAAGACTTGAAATTATTCGAGTTTGGGAAAACCTACCATAAAAAAGGAAGTAAGTACATCGAAAAAAGGCATTTATCTTTGTATCTGATGGGCTTACAGGCGGGGGAAACATGGAGTACATCAGCCAAAAAAGCAGAATTCCATCATTTATATTCAACGGTCATCGCACTTATGCAATTTATGGGTGTCAAGGATTTTGAGACATCGCCATTAGAGGGGTCTTCCATTTTTGCTTATGGTTTACGCGTTTCTGTCAATAAAAAAATGTGTCTAGAATTAGGTTTGATTCAACCTAATTTGGCGCAAAAATTCGATGTAAAACAGGAAGTATTCTTTGCAGATTTTGATTGGGATTATTGGGTTAAGCAGGAGAAAGTTGATTTGGTTTATCAAGAAATATCGAAATTTCCTGAAGTTCGTAGGGATTTGTCATTAGTGATTAATAAGGAGGTAAGCTATCAGGCTATCGAACGCATTGCTGAACAGGTTGAAAAGAATTTACTTAAATCTGTTTCCGTGTTTGACGTCTATGAAGGGAAAAATCTAGGGGAAGGGAAGAAATCCTATTCGGTTAGCTTTATGCTGCAAGATGAGAGCCAAACACTGACCGACAAGGTCATAGACGCGACAATGGAACGACTCATCCAACGATTTGAAAAAGATTTAGGAGCTGTTATTCGAAAGTAAAACGAACCAAAATAGGTTGGTGACCTACACTCCAGGTACAAAAACATTAATTTTGAATGATAATGTCAATCGTTCAGACGGGTAAAAATAAACGGATTACCTTTTTAACATATTGCCCATATTAGGCATTTTCATTTTTCCGTCTTGAACCTTATTCATCATTTTCATCATTTTTCGCATGTCCTCAAATTGTTTCATCAAATTGTTGACTTGTTGGATTGAGGTGCCAGAACCCTTCGCTATTCGAATCTTCCGAGATGAATTTAGCAAATCTGGATTTTGACGCTCTTTTATGGTCATCGATTGAATAATGGCTTCTATAGGCTTAAATGAATCATTCGAAATATCCACGTCTTTGACGGCTTGACCCATTCCTGGAACCATACCCATCAGATCTTTAATATTTCCCATCTTTTTAATTTGTTGGAGTTGGGAATAAAAATCTTCAAATGAGAAATTATTTTGACGAATTTTTTTGTTTAAGCGCGCTGCTTCATCTTCGTCGAAAGCTTGTTGGGCTCTTTCAACTAATGAAAGAACATCTCCCATGCCTAAAATTCGGTTGGCCATTCGATCCGGATAAAACTGATCTAAGGCTTCCATTTTTTCTCCGGTGGAGATAAACTTGATGGGTTTTTCGACCACTTGTCGGATGGAAAGGGCGGCACCACCTCTTGAATCACCGTCTAATTTCGTTAAAACAACCCCGTCAAAATTAAGTCGTTCGTTAAATGTTTTAGCTGTATTTACGGCGTCTTGACCCGTCATTGAGTCAACGACAAACAGAATTTCGGTCGGATTAATGGCTTTTTTTACAGCTTCGATTTCATTCATCATGGATTCGTCGATGGCTAAACGGCCGGCTGTATCGACAATAACCACTTTTTTGCCCATTTTTCTGGCGTATGAAAGTGCATTTTCAGCAATGGAAACCGCGCTTTTATTTTCAGGTTCTGAATAAACCTCGACACCTACTTGCTCGCCTAAGACTTTTAATTGGTCTATCGCCGCAGGTCTATAAATATCACAGGCAACGAGTAGTACATTACGTCCCCCTTTTTTGATGTATTGGGCTAATTTACCTGAGAAAGTTGTTTTACCTGAACCTTGAAGTCCGGCAATTAACACAACGGCAGGATCCCCTTTTAAATTAATATCTTGCTTAACCCCACCCATTAATTGGGTTAACTCCTCGTGAACAATTTTAACTAATAATTGGCCTGGCTCAACGGAAATTAATATTTTTTGGCCTAGCGCCTGTTCTTTGATTCGATCGGTGATTTCCTTGGCTACCTTGTAATTAACATCGGCATCCATTAATGCGCGCCTAATTTCCTTAACGGTAGCGGCAACGTTTACGTCGGTAATTCGGCCGTTCCCTTTGAGGGTTCGCATGGCCGATGTAATCTTGGAGCTTAAATTCTCAAACATAATGCATTAAATCTTGTAAATGGTCTGCAATTTACGCTTTTTACCTTAAAAATTATTCAAATTATTTGACCTAATTCTGATGAATAAAAAAGAATCCTGTATACCTTTGCAAGATTATTTAGGTTCGTCCTAAATTAAAAAAATAGACCAAACACATTAATACAAAAAATGGAAAAAATTAAAGTTGCCAACCCAGTCGTAGAACTTGATGGAGACGAAATGACTCGCATCATTTGGAAATTTATAAAAGATAAATTGATCTTGCCTTATGTAGATGTTGACATTAAATACTATGATTTAGGTGTTGAATATAGGGATGAGACTAATGACCAAGTAACGATTGAAGCTGCAGAAGCAATAAAAAAATATGGTGTTGGGATTAAATGTGCTACCATCACTCCAGATGAAGCGCGCGTGGTTGAGTTCGATTTAAAGCAAATGTGGAAATCGCCTAATGGAACCATTCGTAATATATTAGATGGTACTGTTTTTAGAGAGCCTATCGTTTGTTCAAATGTTCCAAGACTTGTGCCTAATTGGACCGCGCCTATTATGATTGGACGCCATGCTTTTGGTGATCAATATCGAGCTACAGACTTTGTAACAAAGGGAAAAGGTAAGTTGACCGTTTCGTTCACACCTGAAGATGGCGGAGAGCCACAAACTTTTGAAGTATATAATTTCAAGGGCGATGGAGTGGCCTTGACGATGTACAATACTGATGAGTCGATTATTGGATTTGCTCATTCATGTTTCAATATGGCTTTAAGCAAAGGATGGCCTTTGTATTTATCCACAAAAAATACGATTTTAAAGAAGTATGATGGTCGCTTCAAAGATATCTTTGAGGAGATTTTTCAATCCGATTACAAGGCGAAGTTTGATGCCATGGGAATCGTTTATGAGCATCGATTGATTGATGACATGGTAGCATCTGCTTTGAAATGGAATGGCAATTTTGTTTGGGCATGTAAGAATTATGATGGAGATGTTCAGTCGGATACGGTTGCTCAGGGATTTGGATCGTTAGGTTTAATGACTTCCGTTTTAATTACTCCAGATGGCAAAGTAATGGAAGCAGAAGCAGCGCACGGAACGGTTACGAGACATTACCGTGATCACCAAGCTGGAAAACCTACGTCGACGAACCCAATCGCATCGATTTTTGCATGGACAAGGGGATTAGAATTTAGAGGCAAATTAGATAATAATCCTGCTTTGGTTAATTTCTGCCAAACATTGGAAAGAGTATGTGTAGAGACTGTTGAGTCAGGGAAAATGACCAAAGATTTAGCCGTATGTATTCATGGAAATAAAGTAAATCATGGAGAACATTACTTGTATACAGAGGAATTCTTAGAGGCTTTAGATGCTAATTTGAAAGTAGCTTTAGCTTAATTCAACTTATTTTAAATATTAAAAGAGCCGCTTCATTAGGAGCGGCTCTTTTAATTTAGACGAAAATCAACTATTGTTTAGTTCGATATAATTAGCGTTTTCGTATATAATTGATCGTTGGTTTTTAGAACTAATTTATAATTTCCAGCATTAATTCCTGTCAGGTTCATTACATAAGACCCATCTTGACTTATTTTTCCCTGGGTGATTTGTCTTCCATCTATGGCATAAATGGTAAACTCAGAACCTTGCAAAGATGAAACAGACTGAATGGTTACTAAATTTCCTGCAGGATTTGGGAATATAGAAAGTCCGCCATCTAAGGGCAATGTATATGTGATATCAAAAGTAGGCGACACGCATAAAGGCCCATCAGTATATTTCTTAGAAGCGTAAACGGAATATCGACCACTCGTTTTTACTCTTAAATTTGAGCCTTTTTCTGCAGCAATTGCCACATTATTGAAGGACCAGTTAAATTCAACATCACTCGGTTTTTGTCCACCGGTTAGAAAATATGGAGAAAGGTATGATACTAACGGGGATTTTGGATTGTCAACAACCGTAATTTTGGTAGCAGAGGAGAATTCAGAACTACAATCAAATTTATTCCAAGTTTTGACTTTATAATCACCTTGATTTTTTACTTCAATCGTGCTCAAAGTACTTCCCGTATTCCATAAAACTTTACCTGCATTTTCAGATATACTTAAATTAACAGAAAGGCCAGAACAAATAGTTGTCAAGCTACTAGCTATGACAGAGGGTTTTGTTGGAACAGGCAAATTTCGAACCTGAAAAAAAGGAACTATAAATACATTTCCTATTGTGTCAGTAGTCTTCAAAAAGTATTTTCCCGGTGTAAAAACCTGTTTAGTTCTGTCTTTACCTATAAAATCAAAATTGCCATTATACCACTCTATTTGGGTATTCTCAGACACATCATTTACGCTAATTACCATTTCATTATTTGGTCCACATTTTTTAATAAATTGTGGTAAAGGTAATGGTAGGATCGCTTTTGATGTTTTAAAAAAAACATCATTCAACTTGCTTAGCCAAGCACTTGCGACCTGAGAATAGGCATCAGGCGTAAAGTGAACACAAAGAGAATATAAATCATCCTTACGAGGAACTTCTATCCCATCAAAATTGGGACCACTATACATTTCACTGATCTGACTGACCGTCACTACATCTTGTTGGGCTTTTATAATGGAAGGATTCCATAGCGGAGTGGTGCATCCACCATTTTCATATCTATTTGCAGTAAATGAAGCCTCTGCAACAACCCAAGGAATATCTAGCCCCGTCTGTTTTCTAAATATTGAAATTAATTCAACAAACTGATTATAATAATCTGAACCAGTGGTTTCAAAATTATTATCTGACTCACCTTGAGCCCATAATATAGAGCGAACTCCTCCCTTTACACCGAAAGCCTCAACTACTTTCTTTAAATTAATATAAGGAAATCCATCAGTATAATAAGCGGTATTATTAGTCCATGGATTTGGTGAAGGGATTCCTTTAGAGCTTTCCATCCAGTTTTTCATCGTTGTTGCAAACCAAGAAGCATTATAAAAGCAAACAGGGACATTTAATTTTTTAACCAATGAATCTCCTAAGATTGGCCAGTAATATTGAGATAAACCTGTAGGTCCAATAGTCGCATTATCATCTAGCTTGGTAAAGTTGTCAAAAGGAAAATCCAAATTTCTTTCACCAAATACCTTATGAGTGGGATTTGAATTGAAATCTGGAAAAAAGTTGTAAAAATTAGCACAATTGACTCGGTCATCAGTTGCCCCCTTTTCATTGGGCTTTCTCTTTGTTCCTTGAGCATTTGATTGCCCCGCAATAATAAAATTTTCACCCACACCCACCCGTGATAACATGCTTGAATCTTGCCAAACCTTATTAAAACCCATAGACCGAACCCATAAAGCGTACCAACCACCTTTCGCCTTCACTTTACCTTGAAAAAATCCCCCTCCTGGAGCCTCATCTAGATTAGACCAGTCAATAGCTACCCCCTGCCCTTTTTCAACAGGCACTAACTTATATTGTACAAGCGTTGAATTCTCATTGCAATTACCCAACACAGAAAAAGTTGCTTCATTTAAAGAATTTCGCTGAAAAATTTGACGAAAATGAGGATAAACTACACCGACGGATTGGCCAAATACACCCACATGAAAAGTCAATAAAAATACCCAGAAACACCAAAACTTAACTTTCATATATTTTTACAAATAATTAAAACAAAAATAGAAAAAAAAGGTCGCACCAGAAATTCTGATGCGACCTTAAAGTAAATATCTTGTATTTATTCTGAAACTACAGAAAATGCTACTTTATGCTTAACCTCTTTATGTAAATCTAAAGTAGCTGTATAATCTCCCGTTGACTTAACTTCAGAGTCGAATGAAATTTTCTTACGATCAATTTCAAAACCTTTCTCCTTCAGCATATCCGAGATTTGAATACTCGTTACTCGACCAAAAATCTTTCCACTATCACCTGTCTTTGCAGCAATAGTTAATGTCATTTCACCAATAGCTGTTGCCAACTCAAAAGCATCCTGACGGATTTTCTCTACTTTATGCGCAGCTTGTTTGATGTTCTCAGCCACTACCTTGCGATTGGACGGCGTTGCCATCATGGCAAAACCTTGTGGAATTAAGTAATTACGACCATATCCAGCCTTAACTGCTACCGTGTCATTTTTATACCCTAATCCCGCTATATCCGTTTTTAATATAATTTCCATCTTATTTTACAATCAAATGTTTATCAGGTTATCCCCTAGTTTATTTTAAACCATCCGCCACATAAGGCATCAAGGCTAAATGACGACAACGCTTAACCGCTTGTGCCACTTTACGTTGAAATTTCAACGAAGTACCAGTAATACGGCGAGGTAAAATCCTACCTTGCTCGTTTACCAACTTTAATAAGTAATCCGGATTTTTATAATCAATGTATTGTATGCCCGATTTCTTAAACCGACAATACTTCTTACGATTACTATTCTTATCTACAGGTTCGTTTACAAGTGTCATCTTATGCTTCTATTTTTTCTGGTTTTCTACCTACTAAACCTTTTCTCTTTTTCTCATTGTACAATACCGCATGCTTATCTAATGCAGTAGTCAAGAAACGAATAACTCGCTCATCACGCTTGTATTCAAGCTCTAATTTGGCGATAAATTGCGGATCCCCTAAAAATTCAAATATCTGGTAAAAGCCAGTGTGCTTGTTTTGAATTGGATAGGCCAACTTACGTAAGCCCCATGCATCTTCATGTACAATCTTTGCACCACTATCTACCAACAACTGCTTGAATTTCTCAACGGCGTCCTTTGTCTGTTGTTCAGACAAAACGGGAGTTAAAATGAACACCGTCTCATAGTTTTTTAATTCCATAAAATTGTTGTTTAAAAACTGAAAAAATTTGGACTGCAAAAGTAGGAAAAATACTTTACAATAAAAAGCCCTGAATTAAAAAAATGAAATTATCGTACCTCAAACGATCCTAGGCCTATTAAAAAGCCCTCGGCATATAATTCGATTTCATGCCTTCCCTCTCGATATGAATTGGGACGTGAATAAATAAACTCGACAGATTGATGATTATTTTCATAGAATATACGCTGCTTAGCCGTATATACTAAATCTTTTCCCTTAAACGGAAACGTTCCAGAACCTATGGAATAATCAGACAAAGTAACTCCTGTAGGCTCTATAATTCTTAAATAAACCGTTTTAATTTCTTTGGTCGCTAAAGAGTTTTCTTGCAAATGAAAAATCACGCGAATCTTTTCAAGTTTTTTTGCTCTTTGGTTCTGTGCCCCTGACTCCTTACCCCGAGTTGAAATAGCGTACACATTAACCCCCTCAGCACGTAAAGCGGCTGCTACATTTACCTTTTCAGCTAACTCCTGGTTACGTACCTCTAAAATTCTCGAACGCTCACTCAATTCTTTTTGCTTAACACCAAAAGTTAAGCTTGAATCCCTTAGCGCCTTTTGAACATTTGACAAACCGTCTTGCAAGATCTTAGCCTCTCGACTTAATGAATCGTTACGAGCACTCAGCACAAAATTCTCTTTTCGCAATTTCTTAATCTCAAGATCTTTTTGGCCAATTAAGCGTAAATAATACGCTAGTTTACGCTGAATTTCTAATTGGCCCATCTCCGGATTCTCTGATATCGCTTTCTGATCCCCAAGAATTTGTTGGCGCGCAGCTTCCAACTCATTCACCCTACCACCCAATTTTTTTATTTGAATCATACGGACCTCTAATTGATTCGATATAGAATCCAATCGATCTTTCGCATCTTGAATAAACGTTTCTTGATTAGC
>CAIZMB010000030.1 GCA_903933935.1 uncultured Cytophagaceae bacterium | reverse complement strand
GGTAGCCGTATCGACTCGGCCTTTGGGACCACCAGAATCCACCTCAACAGGGTGAATTCTATCATTTTACAGGGTTGGTAGCAAAACAGGTAGCACGAGTGGGGTTTTCGACCAAATGTGGGTTTGTTTAAAATTAAACGATACAGAAAATAATCTTTATCGGCCCAATTTTGTTGGCGATTTACAAATTCCTTGTTGTTGGTTTATTGTTGAGTTATTAATATAAGGGTAAAAATACTAAAAATTTACTCTCGTTGTCAAAATGAAGGTAAAAATTACTCTCGTCAAATTTAAAAGTGAATGTCTTGTTTGTCGGTTTTTTGGGGCTTGCCACAACTCACTTATACAGGTAGCACGAGAAAGGTTTTTGAATGAAATGTGGGTTTGTAAAAATTTAATCAAAGTCAAGAAAATAACCTTTATCAGTCTAGTCTTTTAGCGCTTTTACCATTCAAAGAAGGACTAGTCAAACCCAATGTAAACTTCAAATACACCTTTCCACCTGATTATTAAGCGAGAGGAAAGCGTTTCTCAAGCTCTAAAAATTGTGAGGCGACTAATTGGTTGACCTACAAATAAAGTGTACTGGAGATTTTACTTGTATTTTAATTGATGGATATTTTATTTAACATTGTTTAATATTAAGCAATAGCGGAGAACTTTTAATTCGGGTTACATGAATTTTTCAACCGCTTGCTACGAACATAGATTTTAAATTTAGGTAATGTCTGACAAATTAAATACTTGGCTTTTTCGTTTCGTTTTTATTTGTGCGTTTGTACTTCATGGAGTGTTCATTAATGCGCAAGCCCTACGGCCAACCTTAAAACTAGCAGTATTCGATGTGGACGCAACACCACCCGTAGGGACTCAACTAACGTATGATCCCATGCTTAATGACTGGGATTTGGGTTTACGCGCGAAAGGGGTCGTTATTTTGGGTGCAGGGTTACCAATCGTCATGTGCTCAGTGGATTGGATTGGGATCAGCAATGATAGTCAAGATGAATTTAAACGCGTTATGGCTGAAGCAGCTGCTACTATTCCCTCTCGAGTTGTCGTGCATGCCATTCATCAGCATGATGCCCCCTCATCTGATTTAGGGGCAGAGAAATTAATGCAAGAGGCAGGTTTAAATCCAATCGCTTTTGAAGGGACTTATACAAGAGATCTGATTAAACGCCTCGGACTTGCCATTCAGAAATCTATTTCGGTCGCAGTACCCTTCACGCACATCGGGAAAGGAGAGGCTCCTGTATACCAAGTTGCCTCCAATCGACGAATTATAGGTCCTGATGGGAAAGCCAAAGCTTCACGAACTTCAGCCACCCTTGATCCAGCGATTCGTGCTGAACCCGAGGGATTAATTGACCCCATGGTCTCTTTGATCAGTTTTTGGAACAATGATAAACCCATAGCAGTTTTAAGTTATTATGCTTCACATCCGCAAAGTTATTATAGAACGGGGGTGGCTAATCCCGATTTCCCTGGAATTGCTCGTTTTTTACGCCAATTGGCTGTTCCCGATGCGCTTCATATTCATTTCAACGGAGCAGGTGGAAATCTAACGGCAGGAAAATACAATGATGGGAATAAAAAAAATAGATTGATTTTAGCTGAACGCTTAGCAGATGGGATGAAAAGGGCATGGGATCAAACCCAACTTGAGCGCGTAGAACCAAATTCCATTCAATGGAACATCGAATCGGTCGCTTTGATTCCCGCAGCTCATATCGAATCCTTGGAGGCAAAAATGAAAACAGAGACCGCTGTATTTTTAGCCAATAATGTATCTAAATTAGTTTGGCTAAAGCGCCTGCAAGCTGGCAAAAAGATTGATCTTTCCTGTTTAACCATGGGCCATGTAAGAATCCTTCATCTCCCCGGTGAGCCTTTTGTTGAATACCAACTAGCAGCCAAAGCTGAACGCAAGGATTTGTTTGTTGCCGTAGCTGGTTATGGAGATTATGCCGTGGGTTACATTGGAAATTCGATTGCTTACGCGCAAGGGGGTTACGAAACCGGACAGGCCTCAGCCGTTACCGCGGAGGCAGAGGCCATATTAATGAAAGCAATTCGCAAGCTCTTACATTAATTTTTGAACTATAAGCTTTTATGTATTTCTCGCACAATCCGAATAATTTAAATGATTAAAATTTCATTTTTAAATTAAATCCACCTTTGCTAGCTTGACAAATCTTAATTGCACGAATCAAACGGATGAATTGTCCTGAGTAAAAATTATAATGACAGTCACCTCAAAGGATATGTCATTATTCGTTTATAGGAGCCCAATAAGCACAATGTCCCTCAGGGCTCACTGGGCCTTTAAATAAAAGACAAGCACCACATGGTTTATCAGGGGCGGGTATAAAAAGGTTGCAATTTCTACATTGATTATTTTCAACAGGCGATTGACTTACGTAGGCCAATTTTTTTCGCTTCGAAATTTCATCTGCACTGACTTTAGAAAGATCATCGCATGGATTTTCAGGATCACCTTGGGGCACTATTTTTTTGGCAGGCTGCTTTTTTGAGGCGCGCGTTTTTTTCCATTCAGTCACTGAAGCATTGGATTTAAGGCTCAGTATAATTCCTGATCCTGCCAGTAGGTAAACCATTTTCAAATACTTTTGAAGAAAGTTTCTTCGTGCATATTTATTCTCATTCATTTCAGTGCAATTTGCTCATTTTCAATTTGGTCTAAAGGAATTGAAATTAGAGTGCTGAGTAAATTTGACGCAAGGTTTGAAAGGAAGCATTTACTTCAGATGCTAATCCTGTTTTTAAATTCCCTGCGATTTCCTTTGAGGTTCCATTTTTAGTTAAGCCTAATTTAAGTCCTTTTAATGCAGCCGTTTGTACATTTACATCGCTCATGGTAGCAAGAGAAAACAAATTTAAATAGGATACCATTTGGGATTTATTGTTTCTAGCTGCGATGGTATAAGAAAGGTCTTGTAAAAAACGAAGTTTCCAAGATTCGGGATTGGGAGAAAATACATGATGGTCTACCATAGATTCCAAAAGATCTGGTGATGAACCAAGCTCTGAACTCAAAACCGCCAGCCTCAGCCATTCATTTTGGCCGTGACTTTGAATAAGTTTTGAAAATGCCGCGATAATTTTTTGGTTTTTAAATTGCCCAAGACTTAAGGTTGCCTGCAATTTCACCCTTGGCGACGAATCATTCAGCATTTTTAGCATGGTTGGCATTAATTCTGAATAGTCTTCAGCTAGCATCAAAGCATTTTCACGAACATATGGAGAAGAATCTTGTAATCCTTTTTTTATGACCGCTAGATCCAATGCGTTTAAACCCTCAAGCACGTATAAAAGGTGTAACCTCGTTCTAGGATCCTTGCTTTTATTGAATAGAAGTTTGGCTTCTTTTACGACTGACTTATCTTGACGTTCGAGAAGCAAACGGTGAGCATGCGTGCGGTACCATCCATTTTCGTAAGATAAATAGGTAAGTAATTCGATACTTGATTCAGCATTTAGATTGACTTTAACACTTTTGTAAGGAGTATTAGCCGGTTTAACCCGATAGATTCGCCCCATATCACTTCCTGCCATAAAATCCATGTCCGCTTTTAGGTCATCGGGAATCGATACAGGTGTTTCAATATGTTGACGGTAATAATCAAGCATATATAGGTATCCGTCAGGGCCAACCGAGAATGTAATGGGGCGAAACCAGGGATCAGTGGAAGAGATGAATTCCTTGGTTTTTTCAGATTCAGCTCGTTTAGCCACCATGACAGGACTTGTTTCACTTGGACTTAAAATATCCCGATGGACCAAGTTTCCTGATACGTCACCCGTGAAAATATTCCCATAAAACTCTTTGGGCATTGCATCCCCGTGGTAGATGGTACTTCCGGTCGACCCACTAAATCGGTCCTCCGCATATTCAATCCGATTCAAATTCGCTTCTTTGAATGATTTATTTCTACGGGCACTTCTTTCCGCCCGCCAGAAGGGAGGTTGAGTTTCTTGAAAAGTATGTTCTTCGTGATCTGTGATACTTGTACTAAATTTCGATACGGGCAGATAGGCATGCCTGTGCGTATAGCGCCAAGGAATAATGGATTGTTGGACATGAATTGAATTCTCAGTAAAGAAGCGATGCCCCCAGTCATCCATGGTTTGACCAAATTGTCCTGAACCAGTTTCAAGCTCAAAAACATTTCGATCTAATCTAAAACGAAAATCGGCACCTTTAACATCTAATGGGGGCATTCCAGATAATTGGCTAAAGCTTACTTTTCCATTTTGGCCATGGTTATTTGCGTAAATCCAATTGTCAACGCCTAATTTTAGGCTGGTAATTTGAGCTTCTGAATTGTTTTGAAAAAACCCTGAAAATAAAATTTCCGAGGTATCTGATTTGCCATCCCCATTGGTATCTTTTAAATAGAGAATATAAGGTGCAGCAGTAACAATTAACCCACCTTTCCAAAATAGCATGCTTGTCCCCTCCGTTATATTTTCAGCGAAAACGATTGATTTGTCAATTTTCCCATCACCATCTGTATCCGTCAACAAGCGAATTCGGCCATGGCCTTTTCCGAGTTCAACTTCGTAGGGGTAATCGGGCATTTCTAAGACATAGGCATTTCCTTGGGCATCAAACTCTAAAGCTACTGGATCAAAGACATGGGGTTCAGATGCAAATAATTCAACGGTGAACCCTTCGGCCACCTGCAACTTTTTCATGGATTCTTCGGGACTAAGAGGTGTGGCATATTTCTGAGCCAAACTCTCCGTCATTCCACAAATGAATGCTATTAATAAAAGGATATTTCTGTTCATTAAAGGAGTCATCATAAGTTATTTTTATGATTGAGATTTTCAATTAAAGAGGTCATTCTAATTGTTAATTTGACGATTTTAAAATTCAAAAAAATCAGAAGACCAAATTACAAAAATTCAGGTAAAATAATGCCAGCTGATGGTAGCCAAATCGACTCGGCCTTTAGGACCATCAGAATCCACTTAGGGCGAGTGGATTCTTTTATTTTTCGAGAGTGAAAGCAAAAAAGGTAGCACGCGAGGGGTTTCAATCGAAATGAGGGTTTATTCCTTTTTATATAAAACGAAACAAATTCAAATAGTATTTTTTTAATTCGAAAGCCAATGCATGATATTTAGCGCAAATTGCTTCAAATCATAATTTGGCATTTGCATTCCCACCTTAACCTTATCCTTTCCAAAAAGCATGGCTATAAATATCTCCGTATCAGATAGAGCGACCAGCTTCCCTTTGCCTACTTTCCCTGCCAAGCCTACTGAGGACCCCTGTTCTACGGGCGTAAAAACTCCAGCATTTCCCATTTGCGCTGCACGAGAAGTAGGCAAAATATTAGTGTAGTCCTGTCCTTTAAAGGCACTTCCCGTAATCATCACAATATGATTAATTTCTTCACTCGCATTACGTCCTTTTAAGATGGGATGATTAACCGTTAGCATGCCATTTTCCCTTGAATAATGGATTACATTCTTGCCAAATTGTTTATCCTGGTGCAACGTATCTGCAATAGTTCCGTAACTCGCGGTGATACCAAACTTATTTAACAAGGGTTCCATCGCATTAATCATAGGAGACTTTTCTGTTAAAATTAAAAGGGAGCCACCTTTGTTTACATAATTGTAAATATGTTCTATTTCTTCCTTCGAATATGCCTTCAAATCCCCCAACTCTTTTTTCGTTCCATAATCAAAAGGATAGGCCGGATTCAGTACAACTATATCATAGGTAGAAAGGTGTTTTTTTGTAATGGGCAACGAATCTATTTGTGGATTATATCCATCTGACTTGACTAAGTCAATAAAAGGATTCATTAAACTTCTTTGTATGAAAAAATTATGATGACCGCCATCAATTAAAACCTTAGGACCTTGAGCATTTTTATAGAATGGTTGTAACACTTTAGAATCAAACGAAGGATCGTTTATCATTTGCGCCTGAAGGCAATAGCTTGAAAACAGAACTGTTAGGAGGAATATTTTTTTCATCGTTTTAAATTTAGATTTGGATTTTTTTAAAATTATAAATATCATTTAGAAACTAAAAATATATTCAAAACTTTAATCAATTTTTAATAACCATTAAAAAGAGCCTTCATATGTAAATCCAAATAACAAACAATCGAGCACAAAGAACTGATTTTAAATCACATGGTATAAGTAATAACATAAAATATGTATGCTATTTGCGGGATTCTGTATATTTTCACCCTCCCATTTTACATAAAATCAGTAAAGCAGATGAGAACCCTTTTTATCCTTCTATTTTTTGCCTCCTTTTCCGTTTTTGGTCAAAAATTCACTAAGCTCGAAATAAATGAAATTGAAAAATCTGAAATTAAAGGCTCGCTTTTGACCTTCAGAGAATTTCTAAAAATGCCCAATGATGGAAATTATCCACAGCAAATTAATTCAAATCTAAAATGGTGTATCAATACGTTTCAAAGTCTCGGGTTTAAGACCACTGAGATCGTTTCGTCAAAAATACCACACCTATACGCTGAATATATCACTGACCCCAAAAAGCCAAATGTTTTATTTTATTTACAAATAGACGGTCAACCAGTAGATAAATCTGCTTGGAACCAAAGCAATCCTTTTGAACCCGTCATTAAAAATCAGGAGGGAGTTGAAATTTCGTGGAATGAGATTGAAACGAAAATAGATCCAGAATGGAAAATATTTGGACGGTCGACATCCGATTCAAAAGGACCTGCCATGTGTTTAATTTCTGCCTTAAACGCATTAAGAAAAAAAAATATACCCCCTGCATATAACGTAAAAGTAATTATGGATTTTCAGGAGGAATTAAGCTCGCCTACCATCGCAGATTTAGTAAAAAAGAATCGAGCACTTTTGGCTGCGGACCGTTTGGTTATCATGGATGGAACAAGACATATATCAGATATCCCTACGATCATGTTTGGAGCTAGAGGTATCGCAACCCTAACCCTAACAGTATACGGTGCCAAAGAAAATCTACACAGCGGACAATATGGCAACTATGCACCAAATCCAGCATTGAAATTAGCAAAACTATTAGCGGGCATGAAAGATGATGATGGCAGGGTAACGATTCCTGGCTTTTATGAGGGGGTTAACATTACGGAAGCCGATAAAAAATCATTTGCTGAAATACCAGAAAATATGTCGGAATTAAATGCCCAAATAGGAATAGCAGAAGCAGAAAAAGTGGGTGAAAGTTATCAGGAAGCCATGCAATACCCAAGCTTAAATATCCGTGGTTTACAAGCATCAAACATAGGAAAACAAGTGACCACCACTATTCCAAATATGGCTATTGCCGAGTTGGATTTACGATTAGTCCCCGAAACACCTGGATCGAGGCAAATAAGTTTAATCAAAAACTACTTGACCCAACATGGCGTAACTTTAATTGATAGCTTGCCGACAAACCAGCAAAGAGCCCAATTTAAAACCTTAGCCACGCTGAAACAAAAAGAAGGTTCACTGCCTTTTAGAACGCCGATGGATTCTGAAATCGGCCTTTGGTTATCAAAAGCAACCGAAAGAGCTGTAGGCAAATTTTTAAAAGTACGTGCCACAGGTGGTTCACAACCTATGGCCTCATTCATTGAGACCTTAAATGTACCAGCGGTTTCACTGAGAATACCGAATCCCTACAACAACATACATGCCCCTAATGAAAACATTAAAATTAAAAACTACGAAGAAGGAATTAAAATGTGTATCGCGCTCTTAACGCAAAAAGCAGATTAGAAACGCCAGCAATCAACTTTGGCCATTTCAAGATTAATCCACAAATCGCATCAACCAAGCTGAAATTAGGCCTGCATAAGTACCTATAACATGGCTTAAAACAGCTAATAAAACTCCTACCGGTGCTAAGGAAGGATGAAAAGCTGCTGCAACGGCCGGCGCAGTAGCTACACCGCCAATATTTGCTTGGCTACCCACTGCCACAAAAAAGAAAGGTGCTTTGATGATTTTGGCAGCCACAATCATGGATACGATGTGTATCAGCATCCAAATGACCGCTACCGCTAATAATCCTACATTTGCACCTATATTGAATAAGTCCAATCGCATTCCAATGGTCATTATTAAGAAGTAAATAAATAAAGTTGCAAAATCTGTGCTTCCTAACTTTTCCATTTTTCTCACTCGAGTAAACGATAATAGTATACCAATCGTTGTCGATAAGAGTATCAACCATAGAAATTGGGATGCAAATGGTTCTAAACCATGCGAAATTAACCAATCACGGTGTGGAAGAAATAATTTTGAAATGAAACCACTACATGCATGTGCAATAGCCGTACCACCAAAGCCTACGCCCAAAATAAATGCCAGGTCTTTTAAGTCGGCAGGCTTATCTTTCGTTTCTTTATATTTCAAGATATTTTTTTTCACATCTTCGATCAAAGTTGCATCGGCACCGAGCCAAACATCAATTTTATGAGTGATCCCTGCTCCATAAAATAAGAGCGCTGTCCAAATATTTGCTACCAAGGCGTCGATCACTAAAATGATCACAAAAAGCTCTTCGGAGCATCCATAAATCTCTTTCAATGCCAATTGGCTACTACTTCCACCGATCCATGAGCCTGTGATGGTGACCAAGCCTTTCCAATATCCGGCATCATGGGCAGCGACGCTAAAACTATCAGAAAATAACGAGACAGTATATAATGCGATCGGTCCGCCAATAACTATTCCGATAGATCCGGTAAAAAAAATAATTAATGCTTTATTCCCTAGTCCAAAAATAGCTTTCAGATTTGCCGTTGATAATAATAAAATCAAGGAGGTAGGAAGTAAGTAATTAGTAGCAAAACGATATAATCCAGAAGTTTCTCCATGAATAATATGATAACTATTCAGAAAACCTGGTATCAAATAACAAAACAATAAAGGCGGAATTAAACCATATATTTTTCTCCAAATAACATGATTCGAATCAGCGCTATAAAAAAGCCCGGCTAATATGAGTAAAAAAAGTCCCGCAATAATGGCATCATTTTCGATCTGCAAATAATTCATCTAATGGGATGTTTCGTTAAAAAATAATGAGCTTAAATCGCTAAACCTAAATTCCAAATAGATGCCAACGCGCCGCCTTAGAGTTGATCATTTTATCACCATCGTGAGCTACATCTGGCACAACTGCGATTTGATGAATTTTCTTTTTATTGGAATAAAGTTGAAGGTATTCGTAAAAAAATTGCCCCCTCTCTAAACGAAAACGGCCTTGCATATTTCCTTCGCAGGACTTGTCCAAACTACTATCGTTCATATTGACATCTTTCTCCCCCAGAATGTAGCGAATGTCTCGTTTCAAAAATAATTGCTGGATGGTTTTGACGCCCACTCGTGAAGCGTATGGATTTAACTTGTCCATCCCTCTAGGGTAATCATTGTAAGTTGGACAACCCGCCGCGTCAGGCTTCACAAACGTTATACCCTTTTCGGTATTCACTGGTCGGCGATCATCTAAATACAGATACGTAGATGGATTCATGACGATGAAATTAAAGGCATAGCCCGAAGCGATCCCAGGCATAGGCGTCATGCCTACATAGCGGGAAACGAACTGTCCACCCGCAGAATGGCCCACAATAGTAATTTTTTTAAGACTTGGAAAAAGCTTTTTATTACACGCTCGAGCGATCAAAGAATCAACTAAGCTAAAACTGCTGAATGATTCTTCCATCTTACGCTTTTCACTCGACACCGATTCATCTCCTATCCGCCAATTATTCTTTACCCAAAACAAATGAGTAGCATCATGCTTGTGATCTTCTAAGTCTTTCTCTGAATTAAATTGGGGAGAAATAAATAACGTTTCCTCTTTTTTGTTTGCGGCATTTACCGCTTTCTCTCCCCACTCATAATAATCAAGTCCATTTCTTCTTGCCCCATGAATGTAAATGACCAGTTGCTTGATTTTTTTATTTCGTTCGGTAATTGAATGATTACTGGCATATCGAAAGGAATAGTATTTCGCGTTCTTCGTAAACGTGAAGACATCCGGACATGCTCTTTCGATCGCTTGTGGCTTTTCATCTTGGGCGTGTCCAAACATGGGAATAAAAAAACTAATGAGTAGCAAAAAAAGGAGTGATTTCATCGTTATAGAATGCTAAACAAAACCCTCCAAGTTAACGTACTTGGAGGGTTTTGAAGTTTATTTATGCTTAAAATTTATACAATCGATTGGCTATTTATTTACTTCGGTAACGCTAAAAATTCCAGCATCAACAGGCGCGTTTTGATTCGCACTTAACTCAGACTGTGCCACAATGAACCGTTGCGGATATTGTTTTATAGTTGCTGAATTAAACGGAGGTAACACCGCGATATCTTTCTCCTTCGAACCTAATCTTCTTAGGTCATCAAAAGCTAATAAACCCGTGAAGCCAGTCACGTATCTTTCTTCGATAATTTCACGAAGCAAGGCTCTGTCTGTGGCGATTCCGTCTACATTCTCGATACCACCTTTTTCAAAGTCTGCTAACTCATACGCATCGTATTTTAAAGCGTCTGCCGCGTTCAATTTGGTAAACGCTTTGCCACCCGCTAAATAAGCTCTTAACTTGTTCAATTGCATAATTCCTTCCGCCGTTTTTCCAGCGCGAACAGCTGTTTCCGCTAAGATTAATAGCGTTTCTTCATAACCCACGATAGTCATTGGCGTATTGATCGCAGCTATTCCCTTGTTATTCGTCGCAGAAGCTCCGTCAAATCTGTAATAAGCCAAACGCGCGTTTTCCTGTGTTTTCTTGTTGTTGCGTTTCGTTCCTAATAAAACATCCAAATTAGAACCCGTAAAACCCCAATATCCACCACGCTGATTAATCATTTTGTAGTTCAGATTTTGGCTACCATTACCAATTGCTGGCGGAGTAAACACCAAGGCATCCGTTGTTGTTAATACACCCAAAGAAGCTTCTTGATAGGCTTTGTCGTACTCACGCGTGTACATGTACAAACGCGCTTTTAACGTACGCGCGACTTTAATCCATTTGGTGGTATTGCCCGCAAACATCAAATCCTCAGGAATAGCCGTATTGGGCGCAGCACCAAGATCCGTTATCGCTTCATCTAGCAAAATTTGTAACTGAGCAAAAACAAATTTTTGACTATCAAATTTAGGGTCAGCAACTTCTTCTTTCGCTATTTCGGTATAAGGAATGTCTCCAAACAAGCTGGCCATCGTACCCAAGGTATTGGCTTCCAACACCTTCGTAATTCCCGAATACTGTTTTGCTTTAGGGCTTGTCGCTGTTTGTTGTCTCAAAAGTCTGGCTTGTTTAACAACTCCCTGATACGCATTCTGCCAGATATTGTTGCTTTCTTCAGCTGAGATATTGTATTCAGCTAAACTTTTATACAATAAAATGACACCTTTGGTATGACCAACCCACATCCCACTAATGCGTGTTTGGTGGCCAGCCTGAACTGAAATATTAGCGAGTTCAATTCCTTTCAATAATAAAACGCCCGCTTCAAAGGAATCTGAGGAAATTTCATTCGGATTATCGTTGATTCCTTCAACGACTTTTTCACACCCTACACTAAATATTAACAAAAGCGATAACACTATATATTTTATATTTTTCATTGGTTCAAATTAAGATTTTAAAAATTAAACTTCGCTGAAAACACCCACGAACGTGTACTTGGATTCGTGAAGTACTCGATACCAAATCCATTATCCACACCAGATTGATTTACCTCTGGATCAATTCCTTTTACCTCTGTCCAGATGAATAGATTTCTTCCAGAAATAGATAAATCGACTGATTCAAATTTGGTTGCTTTTCTAAACTTCGCACCTCCAAAGTTATAACCCAGGGATACTTCACGAAGACGTGTCCAGCTACCATCCGTAATCGAGAATTCGTTGATAGCGGAGCCTCCTAAACCACCACCAAGGGTGTTATACCAGTTTTCATCTAATAGGACATCTCCACCACCGTAATTATGGATATTACCACGAATGGTCGTTCCGGCTGGGAAAACCTTTCCGGCAGAATTCTTAAGATCTTTTGTCAAGGTCACTTCATTGCCCGTATCTGCATAGGTTCCAAAGGCGTTTAAGACAAAGCGCGAACGTTCTGCAAAATCACCACCTTGGAAGGTCTCAAACAATACATTGAAATTCAATTTCTTGTAAAATCCTTTTAGTCCAAGACCCCCTCTCCAATCTGGATTTGGATTACCAATAATGCCTTGTTGGGGAGCTAGTTTAGGGAAACCATTAGCATCTAAAGCTAAAGAGCCGTCTTCATTTCTAGCTGCCTTACTCGAGAAAAGAATCCCTAAAGGCTGGCCTACAATTGCGTTAGAAGTGATGGATTGGTCTGTTAAGGCCACTCGGGCTACCCCTGCCAAGTCTAAGACTTTATTTCTATTATTGTTCCAGTTTCCGTACACTTCTAAACCATAATTAGCTTGTGCTAAGATCTTGTATGCTAAATCAACCTCAACTCCTCTGTTTTCCATTCTACCGGCATTGGAATATTTAGATAAAAATCCAGACGAAGGAGATAAGTTAACGGCAAGAAGGATATCGTTTATCTCATTTTTATAGTACGTCAAGCCTAAGCTTAAGCGGTCTTTAAAGAAGCGTAAATCTGTACCTAACTCCATTTCCGTTTTAATTTCTGGCCTTAGTACATTATTACCTTGATCATCGTTTAGTCTGAAACCTCCTCCAAACTCGTTGATATCAAGTGCGTCATCATAGGTACCATACGTGAAATTCTCATAGGTTGTACCAAACTTATAGGCCGTCGGCTGAACCCCCACTTGTCCATATGACATTCTAACTTTACCAAATGAAAGCACTTTGTTTGTCACATTAGGCAGTTGAGAAAACTGCCAAGCTAAATCCATGGAAGGGTAAAAATACCCCCCTTTGATTGTTGATGCAGCTTCTTGCGTACCAGAAACACTAAAGAATAATTGCTTGTAAAGATCAAACGCCAAAATAGAGTACAATCGATTTGATCGAATGTGGTTTGTACTATTTTCAACCTCAAAAGGAGCAATGCTATTACTGAAAGATTGAATCCGACTATTCACCAAAAAGTTTTGCGACCTTACATACATGGTATTTCTAGTTCTATCATTAATATTATATCCGACCGTGGCATTCATTCCAATTTTTCCCGGAACCAAATCAGGAAAGTCGGCACGTGCGATGGCGTCTAAATTGATTTCAGAAACAATAAAGTTCTCATTGTCTAATCTTCCATTATTATAACTAGTAGAACCAACTGGAGCGAAGTAAACACGCTTGTCTACATAGGTATCGATACCACCACGTAGGTCGATATTTAGCCAACTGATTGGGTTAATATTTAGATTGGTATTCGCATTAAAACGATTTACTACCGAAGTTGCTTCTTGCTCGTTAATTGTCCACAATGGATTGTTAAAAAAGGGATTGATGTTGTTACCTAAATACCTTCTATAACTCCTGTGTCTTCCTTCCGTCGGAACACCCGTACTTGAAAAATAAGTACCGATATACGCCGTTTGATCAAAATCTGCTGGTTGACGAAGAAGTCCTAAATATAGACCCGCCGAATTTGAGTTTTGTTGAATTCGGTTACTGTTTGTCCGAATGTAGTTTGCTTTAGTCGTTAAGTTAATGTTATTGTTAAAGAAGGTCTGATTATTAAATCGCATGGTAAATCGATCATAATCACTGTTTTTGATGATACCCTCTTGTCCCAAATAACCTAAACTAAAAAAGTTCGTTGTTTTTCCACTACCCCCCGTAATACTTAGATTATGCTCTAAGAATGAGCCCTTTTGAAAAACTTGGTCAAAGTTTTTATCAGCAAAGATATCTCTTGAGTTTTTAGTGGTGATAGGGTAATATTTTTGACCATCATTCCCTAAGAAATATTCGCCGGTCGTATTAAATACATCTGGGCCACCTGACCTTGAAGCAATTTTATCTCCCCATGAATTGGTGGCTGTTGGATTATACTTTCCAGCTGTACCTTGACCAAAAGTGGTTTGCAAGGGATGTCTTCTATTTATTTCATCCATGGAATAGGTAGCTGAATAACTAACCTTCATTTTTTGGTTTAATTTACCTTGCTTAGTTGTGATCACCAATACCCCATTGGCTGCTCGCGAACCCCATAAAGCGGCCGCCGAAGCACCTTTCAAAATCTGAGTCGACTCGATATCTTCTGGGTTCAAGTCATTCAAGCGGGATTGTTGGGATACCCCACCAGAACGCGTACTACCAGAGCCATATAAGTTGTCATTAGACAATGGCACACCATCCACAATCACCAAAGGCTGCGAAGAACCACCAATGGTATTGGCACCTCGAATCTGAATATTAGTACCTGCTCCTGGGTCACCATTCGCACGTGCGATTTTAACACCTGAAGCTTTACCTGCCAAACTATTCAAAATATTGGCTTCTCCACTGGAGCGAATGGCTTCAGAAGAAATACTAGAAGAAGTAGATCCTGTCCTGTCTCTTTTAGTCTTAAATCCCAAGGCGTTAACTACAACTTCTTGTAGATTAACAGCATCTTCTTCTAATAATACAGTAAGAAAAGATTGAGTTCCGATGGAAATTACCTTTGCGTTATAGCCAACTGAACTAAAGTTTAGTTGAGTTGCATTCGTAGGCACATTAATCGAAAAATTACCATTAGAATCGGTCGAGGTACCCACATTCGTTCCTCGAACGAGGACGGAAACACCGGGTACACCCTCTTGGCTTTTGTCATCTTTTACTTGTCCTTTGATTGTCTTTTGTGAGAGACCCACGAAGGAACTAAACAATAAAAGAATTAAAATAGGTAGTTTTAAATTCATAAATTTTAGGGTTTTATTTTAATTTAAAATATAAAAGAACTAGACCAAAATTAAATTTAAATATTCGTTTTAAAAAACGCATGTTGGTAAATAGCCATTTTATCTAATAAAATACCCAATTCTAACAAAGACATTTTTTCGCTTTTTTAGATACAACCTTCTTCTAAAAAGTGGCCAATAAATAAGAGATTAAGAACAAAATAGATACTTTTGACACGAATAACTCAACTTATTGCCATAATTCCTTCGACCCATGATGAATAAAATATTTTCCATACTCCTATTTTTCTTTGCTTTTTCGGGATTTTCTCAGACGACCAAACCCAAATTTGAAGGACAAGCAAGCACTAGTACTGAAAAAGTTGATACCCGTAACCATGCCATAATTCCGCAATGGCGCGGCCAACAAACGTTAGGAAACATTACGTTTGATAATGATTTTGCTGGAGCAAGACTCAACGGAATCACGCAAAACAATGATACACTTTATACGGCCATTATCGCTGCCGAAAATTATCCAATTAACCCAAGTCCTTGGTATGCTTTTAAGGTAACGAGTCAGAGCCCCAAGAAGATTTGGGTACACCTAACCTATTTAAACGCCAAACATCGCTATTTTCCTAAAATCAGTCGGGATGGCAAAACCTGGCAAGTGCTTGATTCCACCGATTGTAAGTTGGTGAAAGGCCCCGAACCCAAGAATCAAAGCTTCCAAGAAAATGCACTTTCGGAGTCTGCTTATGTGCGAATTAACGTAGATACGAAAACAACTTGGATAGCTGCTCAAGAATTGATGACTTCGAACATTGTTCAGGATTGGTCAAAAGAAATTCTAAAAAATAAATTTGTATCAAGCGAAATCATTGGGAATTCTCCCCAAAATAGACCTTTTCAATGCCTGCGAATTGGAGAGAATAAGTCAGATTCCAAAATTATGATCGTTATAGGACGTTTGCATCCGCCTGAAGTTACGGGGCAGTTTGCTTTGCAAGCATTTGTAGAATCGCTTTGTATGAATTCCGAAACTGCTAAAAAATTCCGAAAAGAATACACGGTCTATGTAGTACCCATGATGAACCCTGATGGGGTTTATAATGGACATTGGCGACATAATACCGGGGGTATCGACCTAAATCGAGATTGGGCAGATTTCAATCAACGTGAAACTCAAATTGTGCGTGATTTCCTGCGAAAAAAACTCGATGGCACTCAAAATAAACTCTATTTTGGCATCGACTTTCATTCTACCTGGGATGATATTTTTTACACGAATATAACTGAAAAACCAACCCACATGGACGGACTAATTAAACGTTGGTTTGAGTCCTTGGAGCAGACAATTCCAGATTACAAGGTGAATTCAAGAGGCAGCAAACCTGCTTCTGGCGTAATATCAAAGGCTTTTTTTAATAAAGAATTTAATGCTGAAGCTTTGGTTTATGAAGTTGGCGACAACACTTCCCGAGATTTTACTATTCTAAAATCAAAGACAGCCGCCGAAAAACTAATGCTTTTATCTTTAGAATATCTGAAATCAAAATAGCATATAATTCATTGATAAACTTTCAAAATCCTATTTTTGAAAACATGGAAAATGAAAAGTAAGCAAAAGGAGTCAATCCCATAAGAAATTCCAAACCGAATAAGTTCTTCCATTTCCTGCATTTTTTGGCCCAAATTACGAGCTAGATCACTTTAAATTCTGCCTAATTTTCGGCTTTTTTTTTCACGGAAGTGTTTACCAGCGAGGTTTTTCTTTTTTACAGGAAAAGTAGCACAACCGTTAACACGAGAGGGATTTTCGATCGAAGAATAGGTTTGTTTATAAATATAAGATACAAGAAATCATACATATCGGTCCAATGTTGATGACGATATGCAATCTAAGAATCTGAGCTTTTTGAAATAAATTCGAGTCAAGAGATCAATCCACTACTTTTCTTAATCGTATTTCCCTCAAATCTAAAATAGCCCCCTCCTTAAAATAATCATTCGATTTAAATCGAATTCGCTCATTGCCTTTCTTCAAAGGTAATTTCCCCACAATTTCTGTGGCATAGTTTTCCCAAGATCCACTGGGCCTAACTTGATTCTTTAAGCTACCTTTTGAACTAGAAAGCAAGAAATATTTGCCCGCTTCCGCATCATCCACTGACCATTCTAGAAGTACCTCATAATTTCCAGATTCAGGAACTTGGACATCCCAAACCACCTCGTCTTTGGCAGTAAACCAACCAAACGCACGCCATTCAGGCATGTATTGAATTTTAGGACCGATCGCCCTCCCTTTTTCAGCCGTTAATCGCAAAGAAGCGTCTTTTTCAACCAGAACCCGGCGGGGTCGATTCACCGAATCCAATGGAAATGGAGCATTTAACAAGTCCTTTTTGAAATAATCACCCACTGCTTTTTGAACATCGGCCTCCACAGAAGAAGTAAAAGGAGAAACCGTTTCCACCTCATAGCCTCCCAAAACATATTCCTTAGCGGTGGGAATATAACCCAACCAGCCATTCGTATATCCATAGAAAAAGGTGTTTTCAAAGGGTGAAATTTTCCTGATTCCATTGGAAATCTCACAAAATAATTCGCCTGGTAAGCTCCAAATAGCCAATGATTGATTGAATTTTAAAAATCGAGCAGGTAAAATAACCACGTCTTCCCCTGCCCTATTTTTCTTTTCATAGGCTTTTAATTCCGGAATCCATGTAAGTGATTTTTTTCGCAAGCTCTCGATTTGAGTAGCACCGGAACTTATTCGCATCGATTGAGTGAGATGGCCAATGGACTTACAAATATCGACTATTTTATCCCCCAAAGCCTCTTTAAAAAACCTCATGGAAGTATCCTTTGAAACTACTTTGGTTCCCAAGGGCATTGTATTAGGAGCTAAATTACCTGCGGCGCCATTGATAAATAAAACAGGTGCTTTCAGTTTTTCTTGGACATACCTAGAAATGAGACCGGGAACATCCCCACTGATATACAAATTATCCTGCCCAAAAAACGTCCCATGAATAGGAAAATTGGCTATTATAGCCAGCGGACTTCCATCTAAATTATCTAAACGAATTAAGCCAATTTGATCGTCTACAGGGCCTTCCGGGTAAAACCCCAAAGCTATTTTACCATTGGGCTTTCGTTCCCTCCGATTGATGTTGGCTTTAGATTCTCCCATCCCAAATCCAATCGTAACTGGTCTCAACAAACGCCTAGCCTCCACAATCCCATCGATTAATTTTTGCTTAACCTCTTTTAAATACTCAAAATCAATCGGGTGCTGATAGCGATCACCCATAAAAACGGCAGGAAGTCCAGGAGTACCCAGTTCGGGAGCCGAATGGGTATGCGTCAGCGTCCACCAAAAATTAATGGGATTTATTCCAAGTTTTTGATCTACCTCGGCCGCGACTTGATCATAAGTAGCCGGAGACATGACACATAATTCAGAAGAAACAAGCAAAAATTGGGTAAATCCATCATCCATCAAGACGATTCTGTGAAAAATACGATCACGCACGCCGATCGACTGCCTAGCGGCATAACCTAAAAGCATTTTGGGGCTTTTGGGCGTAATATCCACCGTTACTACCGAGGCCCTAAAATTAGCCTTCAATCCAAATGATATCAATAAGAGGAATAATAGAGCATATTTTTTCATCATAAAATCATAAACCATTACCTGTAAAAAATAAGATTAAACTTAATCAAGCCTAATTAAATAGTATCAAGATCAATCACTCCTAAAGAAAAAATCCGATTTTGCTGACGATTTAAAAAAATCATTTCCATATCATTTTACATTAATGAGCCTAAGTGCTAACTATCATAGTATCGCGGTTATCAAAAAATATCGACTAAATCAGCTTAACGATAGAATTTTATCTCTTGATCGCTATAAGTCCTTGACACAACGAAACCCTACCGGGTACCTACTAATCTCAATGGGATCGAGGTAATATCGATGTGAAGTAATATAGAAGGACCAGTTGTTAAAATTAGAACCTCCTCGCATCACTTTGTACTTTTCGCCATATTCCGCTATAAGCTTGCTATTGCCTGGATACGGCTTATACCAATCTGCAGTCCATTCCCAAACACTACCTGCCATATCGTAACAGCCATAAGGACTAGCAGGTTTTGCGATGGAACCGCCTCTCGATTCATTGTAATCCCAAGCCACAAAAGATTCATTAAACGTATTGCCCCAAGGGAAGAGTCGACCATCGGTTCCTCTAGCCGCTTTTTCCCATTCTTTTTCAGTAGGCAATCTAGCCCCGGCCCATTTGCAATAGTTGTTGGCCTGCTCCCAATTGACAATTACGGCATTGCCCAATTGCCCTTTTGAGTACTTAAAACGAGGATCAAACCCAAGATACTCTTTAATGCTGATTTCATATTTGTGGATAAAAAAAGCACTTGTCGCGGTGATATGTTGAGGTTTTTCATCATGGTCGCCAATCTCACTTCCCATAATGAATACCCCAGCAGGGACATAAACCATTCCTTCGGGAGATGTGATTTGAACATGGTCCTGCGCCTTAGACTGTGCCGAAACAAAGATTACTGCCAAGAAAAGGAATAGTCTAGCGTTTTTCATTTTTACCATGAAGGGGGGATTAATCCATAATATCTTCCAAACCAATAATTACGAATCATGGCAGCAGCCGTTCCCTCTTCCTCTGATTCAACCATTTTAACACTTCCGTCTTCCTTTGGAATCTCAAATGCTTTTTTCTTTCTTTCGAATCCCCACATATTTTTCCACACCATATTTCTTTCATTGCTAGAAACATCTTCTCCTGTAAGGACATGATACACCATAGGAAACCAAGGGCTACTTTCCCAAGACATGTCCATACTTTTCCAATCGAACCAATGGCGATTGAGGTTCATCCGGTACTTGTTTAGCAGAGACTTATCTTTTTCTAATCGCATAATCATATAAAATGCCCTTGCTGCGTGATAGTCATCCCCCACGTTTCTCCATTCTTCAGGGAAAAGCACTTTGGCAGCTAGTTGATGGTCATCATAATGGTACTTTTCAATTAACATTTTGTATGCCACATCGAATTTATCTTTTCCTGTCATGTGAAAAGCAACTTTTAACCCCGTGAGCATGAGGAGGGAATTTAACGGTTGATGCGGGAGATCAGGACATAAATTGCCCCATAAAGTCATTTTGCCATCTAAGTCCATAAGTTTGTAATTATCATCCATCACTTTAGTAATAAAGCGATCTATCAGTGCTTCCGCTCTATTTCTTTTCTCCTGATCTGCACAGAATTCCCAATAAGTACCTACGCCATAAATGATCGAGGTATATTTATCTACACTGATGTCCCCCAACCAGCGGTATCCAGGCATCGAGGTAGACGCATGCCATTCGTGATACCATAATGCTTTTTCATGCCAAAGTGCCTTATCGGTTTGATTAAAACTTCTAGCAAAAAGCCCAGACACACCTGTCACTTTCTCAAGTTTTTCGATGGCTTCAAATATTTGATCGGCCATTCGTTTTACTTGAGGGTCTTTGGTGATGGAATATTTAAAACTAAGGGCCACAAGCATTTCGGAAGTAGGATCTAAACAATCAGCTTGTGAACCTACAATAGGCCTATCAAGCCCCGCAGGTGGAAAAATAACATGCTGCATGATGGCACCTTCGTTCCAGTGATTGCCTACCATAAGCTTTTCATAAAGGGCCACTTTTTTAAATAGCTTATCTGTCTTTTTGGGAAACTCATTTACACTTTGAGCAGATAACTCATGGAATAAACAAATCCCAATTATCGTAATTTTGATTAAAATAGTTGTAAAGCGCATGGATCTAGTTAAGCTGAAATAAAATTTCCTAAAGGAATGTTTTACTTTGGTTCTAAATTAGTCATAAATTCATTTTAAATAAAACAAATCGAATTTTAAACCAAGCAGGAAATAAGCGTCCGATTTAACACATTTACATCGCATGGAGTATTCTAAGAAATTGAAATTGTTTGAAATGTCAAGGTATTAATCCAATGGAAATTCGACAATAAATGCATCGAATTGGCCTAAATGTCCACCAGAATCCACCTCAGATCGGTATCCTTTTATTTTATGGGATTAAAAGCATGAGGTACCACAAGTGGGGATTTCAAGTGAAATGTGGATTTCTTTAAAATTAAACACTCCCTAATAAACAGGAACGACCCTTTTAATTTGTTGATAATAGACTAACCTATTTTGTTATTGGCATTCGTTCTTAATTCGTCTTTTACTCCTTCGTAGTTCCATTGCTTAATCATATCCGTGGTATAGATAAATTGCACCGTAAGTCCAATTTGGACCTTTCAAGCCAGGGTAATTAAATCGGTCCATCATTAATGCCATATATCGAAATGGATAGCCTTCTGGCAATTGAACTACGTTAGGCCATACTCTTGTGCCAGATGTTTCATCCCAAGGGGGTAAATCCATCTGCAAACTGCCTACTTCCTGGAGCCCAGGATAACGGTATATATATATTTTCCGATCCGAACTACCTGAAAAACAAAACAATTTATCGCCTATTTTTTGAATGGATGTTCCGGTCGAATTATGTGCAACGGGACCCGCAATTTTTTTATATCCTTTGTTCCAATCATCCGATTCCAACACCACAGCTTTATAACCATTCAGATTTTCACACGTTAGCATGCGCCATTTATGTGCCGTTGAATCAAATAATATATGTGGGTCTTCAATATCTCCCACCATGTCAATAGGGACAGCATTCATGGTCGAGAAACCAAATCGAGGATCCTTTTTACTCTCAATGGCCAGCAGTTGTTTTTTCTCTTGACTAGGATTCGCAAAAGCGCTAAAACCGGTAGTCAATCCGCGCCAAACCTTATTTTTTCTATCATAAAAAAGATGTGTAGCCACCTCATTTCTTAATATTCCATCATTACGATCAAACAAGATAATTCCCTCAAGCTTGACATCAAAGACCGTTGGATCTATACTAAATACCCCTTGAATATGATGATCTAAAGCACGGCCACGGATCGACATCGTATACCACAATCGCCCCTGATCGAGCATAGGATCTCCATTTTCATAGGTTATAGTTCGTATATCAGCCAACCCAATACCGGTGGTAATAGCCATTTCAACCTTCTTGATCTGAACATGTCCTCCTTTCAGATGTACAAATAGCTGGGATTGAAAAGAATGCAAATACTTTTTTTCGCGTAAATCAATGTAGGTGTTAAAATCACTTTGTCCAATGACTTGTGGCAATCCTTGATCTTGCAAATACAAGGTAAATCCACTGCCCAGCATTTGAAGAATAATTCTACCTTGTATGTTTTTTACTTCATCAAGGTTTACGGCAATTGATTTATCTATAATTTCCTTAGCATTTTTAATGACTCTCAACTTTACTTCAGTCAGTATTGAGTCCTTAAATTCAATCTTGATAAAGCAGTGTTCGTTTTTATTGGCATCCGAAAATTCAAAACCAATTTCTCCTTTTCCAGAGCAAGAAGCGAGATCAATCGAGTACGTTGCAAATGAATTAAAACCCCCAAACCAAATGGATGTCTGGCTTTCTTTCGCTGATTGAATAAGCAGTTTGTCTTCGCTAACAAATACCTTGGAGTGATCATCCATGTAATGGCTTATGGGATGCATGGCAGACAATCCGATGATTTTACCTGGTTCAATTCCCGCCAAATGAATGGATTGTTTTTCGTCAAAAATCAATCTTTTTACCCCCTGCCTAACAAATTTTATCTTTTCAGGTGAAGTCTGACTTTGAGCGACATGACAAAGCGTAGAGGTCAGAAATGCGAAAAGAAATAGATACCTGCTATTTTTCATATGAATTCAATAATGCCAACAGTCTTCACAAATTAAGATCTCGCTTTTAAACAATGCAAGAAATATCCCCTTTGATGATCCAAATTTACTACCGATTGGCAAGTTTTTGCCGGCGATTTACCGACAATCCTAAAATACGTGTTAAATATCTTAAATGGTTTCCACTAATTATTGTTTACCTGCCGCTTTTCCTTTCATATCGATATTGAAATTAGAATTAATAATAATTCCATTATTATTCTGAAATACATTTTTCCCACTAATGAGTCTGCCTAATTGCAATGTTTGATTTAAATAACCTCCTTCGATCCTGACATTTTTATTGAAGCGGTAGCCAATTAAAACACCAATTCTGTTTTGGTCAAAAACATTCGCATTCACATTTTTCCCAAATCCGATAAGAATCTCATCATAAGCCGCAATATACGGTGTCTTATCTTTTATTTCTTTACCCCTTAATGGTACCTGAAGGCGAAACATATACCTCGCTCTATTAGACATAGGAAATTCGTCTTCTGTGTACTCATTTGCCGAACTATATTTTCCGATGAATCTTTGTTCCAACATAAAGCGGTGGGAAAAATCGACTAATCCCTCTTTGTGTGAGAGTTGAACCATTTCAAAAATTCTATGCTCCGTAAAGCTCCTACCCAATCCATTTAAGGGATATTCACCATATGGGTACGTTTCAGCCACTGCATAACCTAATCGAAAAAGTACTCTTGCGTTTACATGGTAATTTAACCCCGTTCTTAAAAGACTTTGTTGCCAAAAGGCAATCAGGTTATTTCTACGCCATTGATATTCAGTGTGTATGCCTACTTTTTCAGATACTTTAAAAGTTCCCGTGTAACTATACCATCCAATTTTATTGGTCGTTTCAAGGCGGTTGTTTTGAGCTAATGAAACTTGAAGATTCATCAATAGCAACACTAAAAATAATTTAAACTTCATTTCCATAAAAAATTAAAACCTTAAAAATATCAACTCTCCGCCCTAGCAGAGTATATTAAAGCGCATTTAGCCTTTTAACTTCTGTTTTGCGTCGTCAAAAAATTGTTCGCTTATTTCTTCTTCGTTCATTGTTCGGTTGGATTATATTCTTCTGCAATCATCCATTTTTCACGGAGGCGAAAGGCAGGAATGGTTTGCCTTTTGGCTTTGTTGGCAGCCACATTTGCTTTAATGGCTTTTTGCAAAGCCCATATGGAAAGAGGAATTATTTTTTTTGCGGTGAGTAGGGTTATTCGTTTGTGTAAACTTTCTTGCAAAAGCAAGGCAAATAATTCGGTAAAACCACCAAATTTCATTGTTGTTTGAAACTGAGAAAATAGTGGATAATATTCGGAATGCTTGCTTTTATTTTGAATGATAATCGGCGGAAATCCTGCATTCATTAACTGCAAATTGATAAGCATTCTACCCATACGCCCATTCCCATCCACAAAAGGATGAATGGTTTCAAACTCTGCATGGAAGTTTGCGATAGCATCTAAAAAATAGCTAGTTTTATTCTTATTGTAATCATCGACCAACCTTTGCATAAGCATATTTACAAACTGCGGATTTGCTCCCAAGTGATTACCTACCCGTACCCATTCTTTACCTATTCTAAATCGACCAGCAATGTTGTTGTCAATTAGGGTGAGTAAGATTTTGTGCCAACTTAAAATGAGTTTGATTTGGAGTGTCGAATTGTTTTTTTCCAATAAGGCTTCTGTAACCGTAGCTAAATTTTTAGCTTCGTATACTTCACGAACATTTACTTTTCGCCCCAAAATGCCTCCCAAAAGAATTTTTTCGGTGTCTTCTAAAGAAAGTGTAGAGTTTTCAATCGCATTTGAGTTGTAAACCATTTCTGGAATTTCGGCAAGGGCTATTTCTTTCAACAAAGGTTCATTTCCCTTTGTCAAATTCATGTATTGCTGACGCAATGCCTCAATTTTATCTTTTGTAGTTTGATTTATCATGTTGATCAAACCCATTTATCGTGAAATATTATGTAAATATGCAAATTTTCACGATAAATTACCAAAACCTAGGCGACTGCTAATGAATATTCTAGAAGGAGATCTAATAAAAAAGAGTTTTCCCTACCAGATTCCTTTTCCTAACATTAACACCCATTCTGTAGGTAATTTTGTAATATTGTCGGAAAAAAAAGTTTCTAATGAATAAAATCTTACTACTCATAGCGCTACCCTTACTGGCTCAGGCGCAAAAAATTGACAAAATTATTACGCGCGCAGAAACGGAGCGCATCGAAACCTATTTAGCGTCAGATGAGTTGGCCGGTAGAAAACCCTTTACACCGGGCATAGAAAAGGCCGCGAATTTCATTGCAGAAGAATTCAAAAAAGCAAAATTGCAAAAGACCAACGGAACGTATTTGCAAACTTTCCCCATATTTAAGTCCTCACTAATTTCCGCTAACATACGCGTGGATGAAAAATCGTTAGAGGCAAACCAAATCGCGATTATTTCCAAAGAGT
>CAIZMB010000029.1 GCA_903933935.1 uncultured Cytophagaceae bacterium | reverse complement strand
CTAATTGATACCTCTATTAATATTCAAGATATTGGCCTTGAGGACATTGTGTTGTCCACAGGTGGTGGCATTCAACGGCAAGCTAGGGTATTTAGACTCCCCAATGAAAACTCGACACTCACCGCAAAAATCAAACATTCGATCCAAAGAAATCGCATCACCGAAGATGCTTTGTATGTCCGCGTCACTCTTGAAGATGGGCATTTCATTTGGTCTAGCCCTATCTATTTGTTAAATGACTAACTTATTCAAACTTTTAAACTGTTTCACTATGATTAAATTTCTATCCTCAACTGCGCTTGCTTTTTTTGCTTTAACCACTAGCTTTGCAACAATAGTATGGGTTGAATAAAACGATCAGCCGTTTCTCCTACATTTATTTTGCCAGATTGATCCTCATCGCCAGGTCTTATCATGCCACCTCCTAAAACGATACCCCAAGTGTAATTCTCGTTTTGTAATAATGAAATAGTAGGTTGTTCATAAAAAAGATACAATCGGTTCACAAACCAAGGATTACTAAAAAGTGTTAAAATTACTAGGATCGATAGAAGTGAGCGTTTCCTTGATTTTTGATTTTTTGTTAGGTAAGAAATAAGCAGTAAAATAAATATCCAACAGATTGGCAAAAGAATAAAATCTATAATTTTAGATAGCGCAAAAAACATCGTAATTTTATTTTCGTTTATTTGTAAAATTATTCTAATTCCATGAAAATATTTTTTGTTTACACGTTTATTTTCTTTTCTTTTTTTTCTGCCTTCGCGCAAACCAAATCAAGTAGTCCAACGAGCCCTAAGGGCTATTTAATCAAAGGTAAAATTGTAGGAGTAAAGAACACGGAAGTATATTTAGCGCATTATTTTGGTTCGACCCAGCAAGTAGTTAAGGATACTGCTAAGGCGGATGGGGAAGGTAATTTTACATTTAAGGGTAAAATAGAATTACCCAAAGGTCTTTATTTGATCACATTTGATCAGTCTAAGTATTTAGACTTTATTATTGGAAGTACGAATTTCTCATTTGAGACTGATACACTGGATTTAATCAATAAAATGAAAATTGTCGGTAGCGATGAAAATCAAGCTTTTTATTCTTTTCAAAAAGAAATGGTGAGTCTTTATGATAAATTAAGATCTGTTCCCCAAAATGATCCACGGTTTGCTGCTTTACGAAAGTCTATTTTAGATTTCCAACAAGCTTGGATGCTTAAGAATAAAAATTTATTTGCCTCTAAATTGATTAAAGCAACCTTTGAACCTGATATTCCTACCTATTCAAAGGTGGTTAAAAATGCAAAGGATAGTGCAGATTTATTTCAGTTTCAATACAGATATTACAAAAAACACTTTTTTGATAATGTAGACTTAAATGATGAAAAGTTTATTCGTACTCCGTTTTTGCAAAAAAAAATAGAGAAATTCTTTACAGATTTGGTGGTACAGGAGTCCGATTCAATTACAAAAGAAGCTGATATTATATTGGCTAAAATTAAAAACGAAGATGTACGTAAATACGTTATTTATAAAATTTCAAGTACCTATGAAAATCATAACGTGATAGGTACGGATGCGGCTTTTGTGCACATGTCTGAAAAGTATTACATCAATGAGCCTAAGCTTTGGGATACTTCTACAGTTAGACGGATTAAGGAGCGTGTGAAGGTTCTTAAGCCCCTATTGATAGGAAAGAAAATACCTGAGATGTATTTAACAGACCCTTCTGGTAAATTGTTGACATTATCTAATTCCCCAGGTAACTACACGATTTTATTTATCTATGATCCCGAATGTAGTCATTGCAAAGAGGAAGCCCCAAAATTAGTGGCTCTTAATGATTATTTGAAATCTAAAAGTGCAATTGTCTTTGCCGTTTCAATCCTCAGAGAAAAGGAACAATGGAAAAAATTTATTGCCGAATTTAAAATTCAAAATTGGTATAATGGGGTCGACGTACATGTAAACACTAAGACAGGAAAGGAAGAATATTATACGGATTTTAAAAATACGTTTGATATTTATTCTACTCCAGTAATTTATGTTTTAGATAGAAATAAAAAGATTATTGGCAAAAGAATTCCCATTGAAAACATAAAAGATTTCATTGAATTTCACGAAAATAAATTAAGTGCTGCGATTAAATAATTTGCTTGATCAAGTTAATTAATGGTTGTTCTACCGAAATTACATGGGTTTTAATTCCCTTATGCGTCAATTTTGAAATAAGATTTTCGAATTTAAGGTCATGCATTTTTTGTAATGTCTGGTTGAAATTATCTACATGTATAGATAAAATATCATCTGTTTCTTTGTCCTCAATGTTTATGTAATTTCCTAATGAATTCTGGGATGTGATTTCCGAAGGATCTACCGTGTACAATATTTCTACCTCATTTTTCAGCGCTTTGATTTCCAGCATAGATTGAACGAATAATGAGTTTTCAACTTCCGTAAACATTAGATCAGAGATGAAAAAGATTTTTTTCTTATGGCCTAATAACTCAATTCGACCTCTTATTAATTCTGGAAATCCTGTCTTTTTTTTGATTGAATTTTCTTCTAGTAGATTTTCTAATGCTTGATAAATAAATTTTAAATGAGCTAAGCTATAACCTAATTTACTTTCAAATATCAGATCATCAGACATGAAAATTACGCCAAATGAATCTTTTTGTTTTTGTAGTATAGTAGATAAGGTAGCTATAATTTGAACAGCTTTGTTTATTTTTTCATTCGACTCAACTGGAAAAAACATGGAAGATGAAATATCTAAAATAAAGTAGACTTTAATATTGGTCTCATCTTGATAAGTTTTGGT
>CAIZMB010000028.1 GCA_903933935.1 uncultured Cytophagaceae bacterium | reverse complement strand
TAAATGAAAAAAATAGCTGTCTTTACATCGGGAGGTGATGCTCCAGGAATGAATGCTTGCATACGCGCCATTGTACGTGGTGCCGCTTATCATAATGTTGAGGTTTTTGGCATAGTTAGAGGTTATAATGGAATGATAAAAGGAGATATTATTCCTTTAAATTCTCAATCCGTCAGTAATATAATTCAAAGAGGAGGTACGATCCTGAAATCAGCTCGTTCAAAAGAATTTATGACCTCAGAAGGTCGTCAAAAAGCGTACGATCAGTTGAAAGAAAAAGGGATAGAGGGCTTAGTTGCCATCGGTGGTAATGGTACTTTTACAGGGGCTGAAATTTTCTATAATGAATTTAAAATTCCTACTGTGGGTGCTCCAGGTACCATCGATAATGATTTGTATGGAACGGATTACACGATTGGGTATGATACTGCTGTAAACACGGCTTTAGATGCGATTGATAAGATTCGCGATACGGCTGATTCGCATGACCGAGTATTTTTCATTGAGGTAATGGGACGTGATTCGGGATATATAGCCATTGAATGCGGCATTGCTGGAGGTGCAGAAGCTGTTATGATTCCTGAAAATTTAACCCCTGTCAGTGAGATTGTAGCTATTTTACAAAAAGGATTTGCAAAGGCTAAGTCTTCTTCCATTGTAGTAGTAGCTGAAGGTGATGAAGAAGGAAATGCACAAATAATAGCTAAAAAAATAAAAGAGAGTATGAGTGCTGAGTTGGATATCCGAGTAACTACTTTAGGTCATATTCAACGAGGTGGAATTCCGACTGCTTCTGATCGAATATTAGCTAGTAGATTAGGGTTAGGAGCGTTAGAAGGATTGTTAAGAGGGGAGAAGAACGTAATGGCCGGTGTGGTTAATAACCAATTGGTCTATACCCCATTTCATGATACCATTACTAAAAAGAAACCTGTTTCTGAAGATTTAATCCGAATGGTAGAAATCTTATCTACTTAGCAATACCCCATTATTTTGTAAATGATCAAGCCACTAATCTCGCGGATTAGTTGGGATGTTCTTGAAAGATTATGATCTGATGGAGTCAATAAATCAAGTAAACCAGAATCATTTTTACTTCCTTTTTTGTCGACCGGATAGGCCTTAACTTTAAATCCTAATTGCTCAAAACATCGAATAGATCTGGGCATATGCATAGCCGATGTAATTAAAAGTACTTCCTCGCTTTTGATGTAGTTTTTAAGTAATTGGGCTGAATATAATGCATTTTCTCTGGTATTACGTGCTTTTGTTTCCATGTATATATCTTTGGGATTCACACCCATAGCAATCATTATTTGCCTAACGTCATTGGTTTCATGCCCTTTATCGATCTTAATTTTCCCAATACTGGTATTCCCCCCCGTAATTAATATTTTCTTTATTTTTCCAGCTTTATACAATAGTATGGGTTGAATAAAACGATCAGCCGTTTCTCCTACATTTATTTTGCCAGATTGATCCTCATCGCCAGGTCTTATCATGCCACCTCCTAAAACGATACCCCAAGTGTAATTC
>CAIZMB010000027.1 GCA_903933935.1 uncultured Cytophagaceae bacterium | reverse complement strand
GATATTTTAGAGAAAAATAATAAGGAGTATAAAGCATTGATGCCAGGTTTTAATACCTTCATTAAGGCGGGTTACATCAACTATGATCCCAAAACGGACATTATTTCCTTTACTAAAATGGGGAGGCATTATGCCCAAGTACAATTTGCTAAAAAAGATTTTGATAAATTTTTTGTTGCCTCCAATGCGAATCAAATTTCCCGCGATTCCGCCAATATATCCATTGACATCGCAGCACAAAAACTTATTGTCCGAGGAGTAAAAGAAGTTACGGTTTCAGATTCTTTGAAAGCAAATTTTATTCCTTCAGACCGACAAATCGTCTTTAGCAAAGGGAGGGATTTTGATTTTAAAGGGGAAATTAAAATTGGGAATTATCGGTTTAGGGGCCCTTTGTTTGATTTTAATTTTTCTAATTTTTCGGTCAATTTTAAAGAAATAGATTCCATTACTTTTTTGCCCAAATTGAAAGACGGCTCGTTGGGAAATCGAGAATTAGGGGGCCAATTTAAATATGGGGCGGGAACTATTTTATTAAGTCCGCCGAATAATAAATCAGGCCGATTAGGCGTAGCCGAATATCCCAAACTAATTATTCCTACCGGGGTAATCTCTTATTTTAATGAGCCATGGCGGGCCAAAGGCGTCTATGGAAAGGAGTTTTATTTTAAAGTCCCGCGCATTGAATTAGATAGTCTTACCCAAAAAGAAATTACGTTTGAAGGAAGTTTTTATACCGATGGCCTCATTCCTACATTAAAAGTTTCGTTGGTATTAATGCCTGACCAGTCTTTTGGCTTTAAGTATACTAGTAAGTTGCCTTTGGATCTGTATAAAAAACAAGCTAAATACGTCATGTCGGAGCCATTGCTAATGGATAAATTAGGCTTGCACGCTTCCGGAAGTTTGCAGGTATTAAGCCTAACGTCTTATCAAAAATCAACCTACTTTTACCCCGATTCTTTAATATCATCTGGAACTGAGGGGAAAATCGTATCCAATTATCAAGGAAAAAATATATTTCCAGAGACCAAATGGGCCGCCCATTTGTTAAGTTGGCGCCCGAGTCAAGACAGCCTTTGGGTGAAACCCATAAAAAATCAGATTGCATTTTATCAAAACCAAGTTCGCTTAGACGGGCAAATGGGCGTGCATAATAAAAAGGTTTTTGCCCGGGGAAAACTTGTTTTTGGGGATGGAGTTTTTGTCTCCAATCATTTTAATTTAGCCTTTTCTCTTTGGCAAACGAATCAAAGTGAAATGCGCATAGGAAGGCAGATGTCTTCTTTTAAGCCCGCTATTTTCACCAAATCAATTACAGCGGAGGCTAATTTATTGACCCAGAAAGTTTCAATCAAGCCCAGTAGCCAAACGCTTTCGAGCCAAGAAGAAAGCCCGATTATATTTCCATACATTGCTTATCAAAGTATTTTGACGGAAGCACTTTGGGATTTGAAAGCAGAACGATTTAAGATGTTTGGCAAATCTGGCTTCGAACTATCTCGTTGGCTCGAGGACAGCACGAGCACTTCATTAGACAGCACGTCGATGACCCTGAAAAATCAAATTTTAACCAGCGGAGGCCAAGAACCACAAGGATCAATTAAAGCATTTTCGGCAGAATATGATTTAAAAGCCCAATTCCTACAATTAGGAGGTGTTCAGCATGTGGCCATCGGCGCGGCTTTTGTATTTCCGGCGAAAGGCTTATTTGCGATTCAAAAGGATGGCCAATTTAAGCCATTTTCTGGGGCAAGGGCTATGTTGGACCCTTTGAATAATCTCCATAAATTATCGGATTTACGTGTCATTGAAGCTAATTCAGATGCCTGGAAGGGAGAGGCCAATTATCTGTTGCCTCGAAGCGATGGGGACACGGTAGCCATCCCTATAAAAAACTTCGAATTCTTGAAAGTTGAAAATCCCGCTCCTGCTTCAGCTAAAACTAAATCGTCGAACGCGGAGCCTTTGCAATGGGTTCAAGCAGAAGGCTTAATTCCTGAAAAGTCTCCCATTTTGCTCAGTGAACATCAGCAATACAAGGGAGAAGTTAATGTGGTTTCAAAAATGCCATTCTTAAAACTAAAGGGATTTATTCGGCCTTTGATTGGTTTGAAAAATTTCCGTTCGGCATGGATTCCCTTTGAAAATGCGAAAGGGGAATCGGCCAATTTACGTTTAGATGCCAATCTACGAGATGAGGCAGGTAGACCTGTTACGGCAGGAATTTTTATCAATGCCGATAACAAATTGTATCCCACATTTTTAGGACCTTTTTCAGATGAATTAGACCCTGTGCTTTTTTCTGCTGAAGGGGAAGTGAATGAAGGAAAAGAATCATATGAAATCAAAGGCAAATCGAGCGAATTGAGGCTATTTATTGATCAGAAAAGAATGGAAGCCAATGGACCCGTTCAGCTATTTACGGGAAATGAAGGGATTAAATCTTTCGGTAAAATTAATTTGTCTACCGATACCTTAAGTCCAAGAATAGAAGCTTGGCTAAGCATCCAATACCCCATTCCGGCCACCGTTTTAAAAGTAATGGGAGATCGGATTGTTAAATACAATTTGGATGAAGGCTATGTTTCTACTTCGGCGGATGAGCCAGAGGATCGCGACGAATACCTAAAAAGAGTGGAGTTTTTATTGAAAAAACCATTGGTTGATCCTATTCGGACGAAAATGGATCAGGCGCATTTAGCCCTAGACAAAGTGTCTCCCGAATTTGCTAAAAATATAAACTTTTCGAAAGTACATTGGGCCTGGTCGGCGAATACAAGCTCATTTTACAGCCTGGGAGGATTGCCCTTAGTTAATGTGGGACCTGTAGATATTAACAGTACGGTAAAAGGATACATGGAGGTTATTAAGAAGCCGAACAAAGAAGAGTTTTATGGGTATTGGGAATTATCCGAAGATCTTTGGTATTATTTTGCGTACTTTAACGGCGAATTAGGGGTATTTTCTTCAGACAATCAATTTTTGGCCGCTATTCGTGAAGCGGTTAAAAATGAAAAAGTAGATAAAAAAGACAAGGATATTGTGCGAGTAGTGGAAGCTGCGGCAGACGAAAAAGAGACCTTTTTGAAACGCTTTTTGTTATATTACAGACAAACCAGCGCGGCAAAAAAAGCAGTGAATGCAAAAAAGCAAGCCCCTGTGAAAGAAGCACCTAAGTCCACAAAACCTAAAACAAAACAAGGCGGATTTTAACCCATCATTATGGCATCCAAACTGACCAAATTATTTCAATTTATGGATACGCTGGGCATAGGCGAAAGAGATCCTTTCGGCAACCCAATCGTTTTCAAGCGTATCATCATGATAGTCATGGGTTTTTTGACCTATAGCCGTTTGCGTTTTTACAATAAGACCATTATTAAGGGAACGGAATATTTGGACGAACTTCCCGAAAATGGGATCCTCTTTTTGCCCAATCACCAGACCTATTTTATGGATGTTATTTGTTTGTACCATATCTTTTTTTCGGTCAAATGGGGCATTAAAAATTCCCTTAATTACCCCATTTATTTATTGGCCCCAAGGTCTAATTTATTTTATGTCGCAGCTGCTGAGACGATGAAAGAAGATGGCTTGTTGCCAAAAATATTTGCGCAAGCGGGTGCTATTTTAGTCAATCGTTCTTGGAGGGCAAAAGGAGAAGATGTAAAACGCGAAGTAGATTTAGAGGCTGTATCCAAAATAGGAAAAGGCTTAAAATGCGGCTGGGTGGTTAGTTTTCCTCAAGGAACCACGCGTGCTTTTGCGCCCCTGAGAAAAGGGACGGCCCATTTAATAAAGGGCGAAAATCCTTTGGTCGTACCTGTCCGCATTAATGGATTTAGAAGGGCTTTTGATAAAAAAGGCTTGTTGATGAAAAAGCGGAATACAAATTTAACGGTAGAATTTAGAGAGCCCATACGCTTTAATCCGGAAGATTCTGTCGACGCAATCATGCTAAAATTAACTATAGAGTTGGGTTTAGATTTGGACGATGCTAACCAAGACTAAGGGACTTGTTCTACATAATTTAAAGTACCGAGAAACATCGTTGTTGGTGACTATTTATACCGCCGAATTCGGTATCGCATCCTATATAGAAAATGGGGTACGGTCGGCCAAAGCGAAGCACAAAATGGCACTGTTCCAACCCTTGACCCTGTTGGACCTAGAAGTTTTTCACAAACCAGGCCGCGGGCTTCATCGAATTTCAGAAGCAAAATGCTATTTTCCTTATCGCCAAATTCCTTTTGATGTAGGTAAATCAAGCATTGCTTTATTTTTAAGTGAGATATTAGGCAAAGTTTTAAAAGAAGAAGAAGCGAATTTTCCTTTGTATGATTTTTTAGAGGAATCGTTCCAATTTTTGGATGGAGCCCAAGGAAATTATGAAAATTTTCATATCCAATTTCTTTGGAATTTGGCCTCATTTTTAGGCTTTGCACCCGGAAGTACGGAGGAGTTGATCGATCAATTAAAACGGTCTCAATTTTCAGGGGCAAATGCCATTGATGCTACATTATTGAGCGACCTTGTCATGGCAAATTATGGCGAGTCCTTTATAATTTCTAGGGCCCAACGAAAGGAATATTTGTCCGGACTTTTGTATTTTTATCGGCTGCATATGGAGTCCTTTGGAGAACTTAGGTCTTGGGAAATTTTGCAAGAAGTTATGGCATGAAATATAGTATATCCGTCGCCAAGGAAAATTGGCTCCAAATAACCTGTGAGTTTCAACCTAAGAAATTGGGGAGGCTGAAAATAGGATTGCCTATCTGGCGACCGGGTCGATATCAAGTACAAAACTTTGCCAAAAACATACCTGAAATTTCAGCCTATCGGGAAGAAAAACAGGTCTCAATAGCCAAGATTGAATCTTCGGTTTGGGAAATAAATTGCACAGAAATTTCACCCATTAAGCTCGTATATACCTATTTTGCGGTTCAGCCAGACGCGGGAGGTTCGATGGCAAATGCGGAAATGTTGTACATTAATTTTGTCAATTGCCTCGTTTGTCCCCTAGGTTTTGAAAATCAGGGATGCGAAGTGAGGATCAAATTTCCAGGCCAATGGCAATTTGCGACCTCTTTGGCTTTTAAAAATGATGTGTTTCAAGCGCGAACTTATCGGGAATTAGTGGATTCCCCTTTGCTTGCGGCGGCACAAATCTTTTCATTTTCCTGGAAGGAGGCCGGGGCCCAATTTTTTATTCAGGGCATAGGCCCATCCACTGTTTTTACGGAACAATTGATCGACGCGTATCAAAAAATTGTTGCTTATCAATGTGCGTGGATGGGAGAATTGCCGGTTAAGAAATATCATTTTTTACATTGGATTTGCCCTGAACCTTTTTATCACGGGGTGGAACATACCAAATCCACGATGATGGTTATGGGCCCAGAGGACCGAGCATGTTACGATGATTTAATCGGACTTGCTTCGCATGAATTTTTTCATGTTTGGAATATTGCCACCATAAGGCCAAAGCCATTATTGCCTTATCGCTATGGCGAAATTACGTATTTTGATACGGCCTGGATTGTGGAAGGCGTGACGACCTATTTGGGGGATTGGTTTTTAAAAGCCTCAGGCGTCATTCATGAAGAGGAATATTTGAATTTACTCTTGGGGAATTTGAAATTACATTTTGACCGAGATCGTTATTCGGTTCAGTCGCTCACCCAGAGTTCGATGGATTTATGGCTCGACGGTTACGGCTCTTCCACCCCTGGAAAGCGAGTGTCCATTTATTTTAAAGGAGCGATTGTTGCCTTGGGTTTAGACTTATTAATCCAACAAAAATTTAGGGGCACTAAGTCCATTCGAGAGGTGATGCAACAGATGAATGCTCACTATGGACATTTGAAAAAAGGGTATGAACAAAGTGATTTTTTTAGGATAGCCGAAGAAGTATATGAAGCACCGTTAACTGAGTTTTGGAACGTTTGGGTATTAGGGTCGGAGGATTTATTCGGACCATTGGCCACCATTTTACGAAATTCAGGATTAGATTTATCGGAAGATCCTACAGTCGGACTTCAGCTCAACAAAATTTCCTAGTTTTTTTTCGTTTGCAGACTCAATTTTCAGGAATTAATATTTCTTTTAAGGCTCTTCATTTGAGTTTGTGTACAACAATTGAAATATAAGTTTACTTATTTTCTTGTAAGTATATATTATGTCGAATGAGGGCGCTACCAATTTTCTAATAGTTTTAGAATTTTGTAAAATGAAAGACTTCGCCGCTCGAATTCGAAAAATTAGAAATGCCAAGGATTATACCCAAGACTATGTGTCTATGCAATTAGGCATCACCATGTCGGCTTATTCGAAAATTGAACGAGGAATCACCGACCCTTCCTTGTCTAGAATGATGAAAATCGCCGAAATTTTGGAATTTGAATTATCTGATTTTTTTCAGGTTAGAAATAGTTCAGAAACACCAAATTGGGAAGAAGAATCAAAGTTCCAAGAATATGGTTTTGTTACTCGGAAAGAGTTTGCCGAATATGTAAAGGTGGTCAGTGAATTGCAGGCCAAATTGAACGAGATTCAGAACAAATTATCGCAATAAAATTATAATTTGTACCTTTGTTTTCTAATTAAATTTCGATGTTACAAAGGCCCCGTAGAAATCGTTCAAGTGCTGTAATTCGTTCCATGGTCGAGGAAACTAGACTTTCCGTGAAGGACATGTTGTTTCCTTTATTCGTCATGGAGGGGAAAAATGTAAGCACCGAAATCAAATCCATGCCTGGCATTTATCGCTACTCAACGGATTTATTATTAAAAGAAATTGAATCTTGTGTCCAATTGGGCATCCAATCGTTCGCCTTATTCCCTCAAGTAGCAGAGTCTAAAAAAGACTCTATGGCTACAGAAAGCCATAAAAAAGGGTCTCTTTATTTAGAGAGCATTTATGAAGTAAGCAAAAGATTTCCTGAAATCAGTCTCTTAACGGATGTTGCGATGGACCCATACAGTTCGGATGGGCACGACGGAATTGTTCAAGGAGGCCAAATTTTAAATGATGAAACGTTACCTGTTTTAGCTAAAATGGCCATTGCCCAAGCACAAGCAGGTTCTAAATTGATCGGCCCCTCAGATATGATGGATGGCCGCATCGGATATTTGCGCGAGTCATTGGACGACGCGGGATTTTCACATGTGGGTATTATGGCCTATACAGCTAAATACGCATCCGCTTTTTATGGACCCTTTCGGGATGCACTTGAGTCTGCGCCTAAGTTTGGCGATAAGAAAACCTATCAAATGAATCCGGCTAATCGCCGTGAAGCATTAATCGAATTGGAATTAGATGAATCCGAAGGGGCCGATTTTTTAATGGTCAAACCGGCTTTGGCCTATTTAGATATCATTTCTCTGTTAAGGGAAAATTCGCATTTGCCCATCGCCGCTTATAATGTATCAGGGGAATATGCGATGGTAAAAGCGGCGGCCCAACAAGGTTGGATTGACGGGGAAAAGGCCATGTTGGAATGTTTGTTGTCCATCAAACGAGCAGGAGCCCAAGTGATTTTAACCTATTTTGCCAAAGAGTTTGCTCAATTAAAAATTTCATAAATTATGTCGTCTGATCGCTATATGCAACGAGGGGTTTCTGCCTCAAAAGAAGATGTTCATCGGGCGATTGCCAATTTAGACAAGGGAGTTTTTCCAGGTGCTTTTTGTAAAATTTCACCCGATATTTTAGGCGGAGATCCGGCATATTGCAACATTATGCACGCGGATGGAGCAGGAACAAAGTCTTCTTTGGCCTATTTGTATTGGAAAGAAACAGGAGATATTTCGGTTTGGCGCGGCATTGCACAGGATGCGGTGGTGATGAATACAGACGATTTGATCTGTGTGGGTGCGACGGACCAAATGCTACTTTCGTCCACCATAGGGCGAAATAAAAACGTAATTCCAGGGGAAGTAATCGCTGAAATTATCAATGGAACCGAGGAGGTATTGCAAATGCTACGCGATCATGGCGTTGGGATTTATAGCACGGGTGGGGAAACGGCAGATGTGGGGGATTTAGTGCGAACGATTATTGTGGATAGTACGGTCATAGGCCGCATGAAACGTAGCGATGTGGTGTCAAATGCCAACATTCAAGCAGGGGATGTCATCGTAGGTTTGGCTTCCGATGGCCAATCGACGTATGAAAATAAGTATAATGGGGGGATGGGAAGCAATGGCTTGACTTCTGCTCGGCACGATGTTTTGGCTAAATATTTGGCTGCAAAATATCCAGAAAGTTATGATCCTTCCGTTCCTGAGTCATTGGTTTATTCAGGATCTAAGCAATTAACGGACGTTGTGGAGGGTGCGGATTTGGATGTGGGCCAACTCATTTTATCTCCTACCCGGACGTATGCGCCCGTGATTATGGCCATATTGAAGTCGATGAGATCTCAAATCCACGGCATGGTGCACTGCTCAGGTGGCGCACAAACTAAAATTTTGCATTTTGTCAACGATGTACACGTGGTGAAAGATCATTTATTTCCCATCCCACCGCTTTTTGATTTAATTCAAAAAGAAAGTGGAACGGATTTCAAGGAAATGTACCAAGTATTTAACATGGGACACCGCATGGAATTATACGTGTCCCCTGAACGCGCAGAAGAAATTATTAAGATATCCGAATCCTTCGGAATTCCAGCTCAAATAGTCGGTCATGTGGAGGCTTTTTCAGGTAAAAAGCTGACCATCAGAAGTTCTTTTGGGGAATTTATTTACGAATAATTTAGTCCTCACTTGTAAATTTGAAAATATCTTTTTAGATTTGCACCCCCATTTAAAGGGCTTTTAAAGGTAAAGACCTGGCCTCGTGGGATTCACTTAAATACATAATATAATGTACGCAATCGTAGAAATTGCCGGGCAGCAGTTTAAAGTAGAAAAAGACCGGACCGTATATACCCACCGTTTGGCGGGCGAGGAAGGCGCTGCACTGGTTTTCGACAAGGTATTACTTGTTGACAAAGGCGGAGATGTGACCGTAGGAGCACCCACAGTAGCGGGAGCTAAAATCACAGGAAAAATTGTTGCACACGTTCGTGGAGAAAAAGTTTTGGTCTTCAAGAAGAAACGTAGAAAGAGTTATCAAAAAATGAATGGTCACCGTCAAAACTTGACCAAAGTTTTAATTGAGTCAATTACTTTAAAATAAGTCTACAATTAGCGTTTTGAACGCATAAATTTATAAAAAAATGGCACATAAGAAAGGCGCCGGATCATCCAAAAACGGGCGCGAATCACATAGTAAACGATTAGGCGTTAAGTTGTTTGGAGGCCAAGCAGTTATTGCAGGAAATATTATTGTACGTCAAAGAGGTACAGCTCACAATCCAGGAGAGAATGTTGGATTAGGAAAAGATCATACATTGTTTGCTTTGTCAGATGGTGTGGTTGCATTTAAAAAAGGATTTAAAGGTCGTTCATTTGTACATGTGTTGCCAGCAGTTGCTGCTTCACCTGTGGCAAAAGCACCTGTAAAGAAAGCGGCTCCAGCTCCAGTAGCGGAAGTTGTAGCAGATGAAGTGGCTGTTGAGGCGGCTCCAAAAGCTAAGAAAGCTCCAGCAAAAAAGGCTGAGGCTGCTGAGTAATTCTTTCAGAATACGAATGAGAACCTAGCATGAAAATGCTAGGTTTTTTTGTTTTAAAGAAACATAATTGGAGCTACCTTTGTTTACAATTTTAAAAATGAATTATGGAAACGCCACAAATACATATTTATACCGAGTCTACCCCCAATCCACATTCCATGAAATTTGTTTTCAATGTGGAATTATTGCCCGAAGGACTTTCATTTGATTATTCACAACCTGCTGATGGCTTGACAAAAGAGAAATCATCTCCTTTAGCCGTGGCTCTTTTTGGTTTTGAGTTTGTTCGTCGTGTATTTATTACGAGTAATTTTATTACGGTCACTAAAGGGGAGGCGACTTTATGGGAAGATGAATTATTTGGCATTAAGCAGTATTTGAAAAAGTATTTTGAGGAGAAAAAGCCAGTATTTTCATTGCCTGAATCTGCTGCTGATAGCAGCTCTGATGATTCGGATACCGAGATTATAGGAAAAATTAAAAATGTATTGGAGCAATATGTAAGACCTGCCGTCGAATCGGATGGGGGAGCTATTTCTTTTCACTCTTTTGATGAGGAAATAGGCCAAGTAAAAGTACTTTTACAAGGGTCTTGCTCGGGTTGTCCATCTTCCCAAATGACGCTTAAAGCTGGGATTGAAGCGTTAATGACACGTATGATTCCTGAGGTGAAGGAAGTGGTGGCGGAAGGAGTTTAAGGCCTACCCAAAATAGAAAACAGCCATAAAAACGTTACATTTTTATGGCTGTTTTTTTGTTTCTTTGATTTAAAACGAAGTAGCTATGGTAATAAAGTCAGCTGCAACCAAAGAAGCACCACCTATTAAACCACCGTCCACATCTGCACAGGCAAATAATTCTTGCGCATTTTTTGCATTGCAACTTCCACCATAT
>CAIZMB010000026.1 GCA_903933935.1 uncultured Cytophagaceae bacterium | reverse complement strand
CATTTGAGTCACAGAAGCAGAAGGTACCGCGTTAAGTTCTTTCGCACTTACCACTGTAACAGCACCTGTAATGTCTTTTTTACGTTGAGATGCATAACCTGTAACGATTACCTCGTTCAATTGGCTTACATCATCATCTAGCGTAATCGCTAAAGTGGATTTACCACCTACGGCAACTGTTTGGCTTACATACCCAACAGATGTGAATACTAGTTCTGCGTTAGAACTTTTTACATTAATGGAGAATGATCCATTTCCATCAGAAGTTGTACCCACAGTACTTCCTTTGACAACAATAGAAACTCCTGGAATGCCCTGACCGCCTGAGTCCTGAACTTTTCCCGCTACTTTTCGGTCTTGACCAAATGAAACCCACGACAGGGACAACATTAATGCCATCATGAAGACCACTCTGCTTACGTAGAATTTTGTTTTCATATAAAATGAATTAAAGGGTTTAAATCTCCTTTGCTTTACGCATCGAAGAAAATTGAACATTAAAATTAATGTATTTTTATAATAAAATAGTTTTTTAACATATTTTTTTGATTTTTTATGAACTTTTAATGATTTGTTCATGGAATGTTGTTTTGAAGATAATGTGGATGGAGCACCTCTAGTTTATTCAAGCTCTTTGATTAACTTTGTCTTTTAATTTTTTTATCCTTTTTATTTATGTTAAATCTTGTATTATTTGGCCCTCCAGGAGCTGGTAAAGGTACTCAATCGGCTAAAATCATTGAAAAATATGGCTTGATTCATTTATCTACAGGTGATTTATTGCGCGCTGAGATACAAGCCAATACTCCTTTAGGTTTAGAAGCTAAGAAATTAATGGACCAAGGTATTTTAGTTCCTGATACGGTTGTGATTGGAATGATAGAAAATAAATTAAAAGAAAATAAGTCGGCAAATGGCTTTATTTTCGATGGTTTTCCTCGTACTGTTGCTCAAGCAAATGCCTTAGATGTTTTGTTAAGTGGTCATCATTTGACCATTTCAAAAATGATAGCATTGCAAGTGGGAGATGAGGAATTAACTCAGCGCTTATTATCCCGTGGAAAATCTTCAGGGCGTCCAGATGATCAAAATGAAGAATTAATTCGTAAGCGTGTGCAGGAATACAATGAAAAAACGGCTCCGGTGGCAACGCATTATGCTGACCAAGGAAAGTTTCAGGGTATTGACGGTGTGGGTGAAATAGAGGAAATTTTTGATCAGATTGTTGCCATAATTGAATCATAATCAAATGTTTTTTAGACGCGAGGTATCACGTCTCTACGTTTTTTAGACACGAGGTATCGTGTCTCTACTGGTTTTAGACACGAGGTATCGTGTCTCTACATATTTCAATCGAATTCTATGACTTCAAATTTCATCGATTACGTTAAAATTAACCTTCGATCAGGACATGGCGGAAGTGGTTCCTCTCATTTTAGAAGAGAAAAACACGTTCCAAAAGGTGGTCCAGACGGAGGAGATGGTGGTCGTGGAGGTCATATATATTTAGTTGGCACAACCCAACAATGGACTTTGCTCCATTTGAAATATCAAAAACATATTATTGCTAATAATGGGAACGGGGGCGAAGGTGCCCGGAGAAGTGGTGCGCAAGGAGAAGATGTATATATTCAAGTTCCTTTAGGAACGATTGTCAAAGATGGTGAGACAGATGAGTTTTTGGCAGAAGTAACGGATGACGGCCAAAAAGTTCTTTTATTGCCAGGCGGCCGAGGTGGATTAGGTAATTTTCATTTTAAATCCTCCACCAATCAGTCGCCTCGTCATGCGCAACCCGGAGAACCCGGAGAAGAACGTTGGGTCATCATGGAACTGAAAGTATTAGCGGATGTAGGCCTTGTAGGTTTTCCAAATGCGGGTAAATCAACCTTATTATCTGTCATTTCTGAAGCAAAACCCGAAATCGGCGATTACCCCTTTACCACATTGGTACCTAATTTAGGTGTAGTTGCTTACCGTGATTATAAATCTTTTGTGGTCGCCGATATTCCTGGTATTATCGAGGGTGCTGCGGAAGGTAAAGGGTTGGGCGTACGATTTTTGAGGCACATTGAACGAAATTCGATTCTGTGTTTTTTAATTCCATCGGATGCGACAAATTGGGGAGATGAATACAAAATACTGGTTGGGGAATTAGAGAAGTACAATCCTGAAATGTTAACTAAGCGAAGGGTCTTAGTTGTGTCAAAAATGGATCTCTCCATTCCAGAAATGAAAGATGAGATGAGAGAAAGCTTACCAGAGAATCTCCCACTTGTTTTTATCTCTTCCGTGACCCAAGAAGGTATTCAGGAATTAAAAGATATTTTATGGGTGACCTTGCAAGAAGAAAATAAAAATCTTCAACGACCAGAACTGCTTAATGAACAAATAGAAACCGAAGAGTAAGGGGAATGATTCCCTTAGCGCTTTATTAAGACTCATTCAAAAAAATTGAATTCCTCATTTTTGTCCCTTGAATGTAATCCTAGAATTAGGTTATTTCACTTGCTTGGCCATAAAGGCAATGCCCTCATTAAAACTGCTGGGCGAGTAACCCAAAACTTTTTTAGCTTTATCTAAAATAAATCCAGTTCGTGCAGGCCTTTTGGCAGGTTGTGAGAAAGTAGATGAATCTGCTTTTTTGATTAATTCTTTGGGTAAATGATAAAATTCAGCGGTTTTAATGGCCATCTCATATGGTGTTAGAAAATCACTTCCCGAGATATTGAATATTCCTTGGACATGGTTTTTTGTGATGAGCCAACAACCCATCGCTAAATCTTCTGCAAGGGTAGGGGTTCTGAATTGATCCGTAACCACGTTGATGGTCTTTCCATCTTCGAGTGATTTTTTAACCCACAAAATGATATTGGTTCTACTCATATCTTCTACAATTCCAAAAACCAAAATGGTTCTTGCAATTCCCCATTTTATCGTAGATGCCTCAAGCAATTGTTCCGCCCTTAATTTACTTTCTCCATATATAGAGATTGGACATGGTTTGGCTTCTTCATCGTAAGGACCTGAAAGCCCGTCAAAAATGAAGTCGGTAGATACATGGCAGAAAAAAGTGTTATTCGACTTACATGCATGAATCAAATAAGAGACCGCCGTAACATTTAATAATTCACAGCCCTCAGGATCAGCTTCACATGTATCGACATTCGTCATGGCTGCTGTATGAATTAAAGCGTTGGGTTTGTAGGTTTTAAAAACCTCTAAAACTTCTAACTCATTCGTAATGTCAAGGGAAACATAGGTGTATTTTAAATCTCCAGTAAGTCGATTTGGGCCTTTAGCCGTGGCGATTAATTTAATTTCAGGAAACTGGCTCAACAAGTGAACTAGTTTTTGACCTAGAAGGCCATTAGATCCCGTAATTAAAATCGTTTGTTCCATACTGTTTTATAAGGCAATTTGTCTTCTAATTTCTTTTAATAAGTCACTGGCTCCAGCAGCAATTAATTGATCTGCTAATTTTTGGCCTAATTCAATCGAGTTTTTACCAGCGAGCGAAAACTCGATTTTTTGTTGGCCATCTAAGCTCAAAACTCCTCCAGTCAAAATTACAACATCTTTTTCAATATGAGCATGCCCATACACAGGAACACTGCAACCTCCATCTAATTTTGATAAAAGCTCTCGCTCAGCTAAAATGCATGTTTCAGTCGACTCATGATTACAAGCAGATCGAATGATACTTTGTAAATCAGGGGACAGCGTTTTCGCACATTGAATCGCGACAGACCCTTGGCCTACTGCGGGAATAAATTGATCCAAAGGTAAATGCTCTGTAATATAGGCCGACATATTCATTCGATATACGCCTGCGTAAGCTAGGATCATCGCATCACAGTCGCCATTTTTCAACTTCTCTAATCGGGTTTGTAAATTCCCCCGCATCTCCACTGGCTTCAAGCTAGGAAAGTGATGTCCCAAAAATGCGCGTCGGCGAGTAGATGATGTGCCAATCTGGTAAGTTCCTGGGAAATTTAATGTGAAATTTGGATTTAAACTAAGCAATACGTCATGTGATTTCTCTCTTTCCGTGAAGGCAATTAATTGTAAATCTTCGGGTAGGGTCGACGGGAGATCCTTGGCAGAGTGCTGAGCGATGTCAATTTCGCCATTTCGTAACATCTGTTCGAGTTCTTCTGTGAACACTCCTTTTGATCCAATTTTCGAAAGCGAACGATCTAAGATTTGATCGCCTTTGGTCGATATCGCAACTAATTCATAGTTACACCCCGCCTTTTCTAAATAGGAACCAATATAATTTGCCTGCCAAATAGCTAGCGCTGAATTTCGTGTACCTATTTTAATTTTTCGCATGGAATATTCTGATTAATTGGAGCGAAAGATCTAGGTGTAGCATTTTGGCACGTGCGTTCCTTTCTAAATGATAATGTACCTCTGAAACCTTTTCACTCATTTTTCCGATGGCTTCCCCCGTTAATGTTTTTGAAAAGTTTTCAATAAATCCTCGTTCTTTTTCAAGCGATTTAATGAGCTGAGACGTTCCCGATATCTGGTACAAACATTGCCTAAATATATGTAAAGTATGTTCTAACACACTTTTTTGATCCTCTTTGGAAAATGCGTCAAACTGGTCTGCTAACAATGAAATTTTGATTAGGTTTTTTGAATAGACTGCCCGCATCCACTCTGCAAACCAAGTAGTAGCACTCATGTTTTCGTTCACCGCTTTATCTAAGGCCCAAGAAATATTTCCTTCGCAAGTGATAGCTAGTTGCTGCGCTTTTTCCATTTCAATACCTGTCTTTTGGGTTAGAAAAGGGGCTAAATCTTCCTCGTCAACAGTCCCTACATTAATTCGTTGGGTTCTAGATATGATTGTAGTCAGCAACTTTTGTGGATCGGAACAGATTAAAATAAATAATGTAGATGAGGGTGGTTCCTCAAGCGTTTTTAACAAAGCGTTTCCGGAAGACAGATTTAGTGTTTCAGCATTCCATATAAATACAATTTTGAAGGGCGCCTCAAAAGGCTTTAGGCTAATTTTTTGAATGAGCTTCCTCGTTTCTTCTACGGGTATATTTCCTTGCCGATTGCCTTCCGCACCCAAATAGGTCAACCAATCGGCGATGGTGCGATAAGGTGATTCCAGCATAAATTTCCTCCACTCAGGTAAAAATGCATCAGATTCAGCTTCCTTAACTTTTTTCGTCGTGATCGATGGGAATAAATATACGATGTCAGGATGTATTCCTTTGTGGACTTTTTGACAACTTGGACATGTTCCACAGGCATCGTCACCCTCCCTTTGGGTACAGAATAAATAAGACACAAAAGCCAAAGCCATCGCTGTTTGGGCACCCCCCGTTGGTCCCTGAAACAATTGGGCATGCGCGATGTGCTGATTTTGCACCGCATTGCTTAATTGTTTTTTGACCACATGTAAACCTGGGATGTCCTGAAATCGCATGGAGGATTATTAGAAAGTACTAATTTCGTAAAGATGCTTCCTCTTTCCAAATTTGTTCAATGAGTTCGGCCGAATTTTCTGGTAATTCTTGATTTTTTGCTTTTGCCCATTTTGCGGCATTGGCTAGCGCTTTATTAAATTCGTATTTTTTTAGGTTGGGATACTCCCCCCAAGTTAACGAAGGAATGAATTTGGGCAAAAATTGAATCCCACTTATGTTACAATGGTTACCTACGACCGTTCCAGTATTAAATCTTGTTCCTATGCCCGTCGTCACAAAATCTCCCATGATGACTCCTAACGATTTAGTATTTGTTTTTCGAGGCTTTGCCGTTGGGTAGTCAAATATATCAACGAAATTCAAATCGTTTTTCACATTTGAAGTGCAAGTCATTGCTCCCCAGTTGCAAAATGAACCAATGATCGAAGATCCCGCATACCCATCATGTCCCTTATTTGAATAAGGATAAAAAATGGAATTACTTATTTCACCACCTACTTTACAATGGGGGGCAATCGTGGTATAGGGTCTTATTTTGGATCCTAAGTTAGTCACCGAATGATCTAAAATAGCGGCTGGTCCTTGTATTAATGTACCAATCTGAATATTTACATGTTTGCCAATATAAATAGGCCCTAGGCTGGCATCTAAAATACTGCCTTTTAGATCTGCCGTGGGGTCAATAAAGCAATTTTCAGGATTTATGAGGATATTGCCATTTTCTTTTAATAGATCTGGGTCAAATGCATTCGGTTTTATTTCCTTTTTTAGTATTTCTGAATTTAGACGTAATAGGTCCTCGAATTTTGAAAAAAATAGTGGATTGGCTTGGGAGTTAATATGATTCCATTCAGCTGAGGGCGCTAACAAACCCCTAAAGGCAATGAGTTGCCCTTGGAAGGATAAGCTCGTTTTCTCAGGTAAGTTTTGTAGTTCTTGGATAAGCGCTTGGCTTGGGAGTACAGACCCTAAAATATTTAATGCTTTGGGGTGTTGGTCGGCCGCATCCCAAGTGACTTTTGTGTCAGTTGCAGCGCTCCATTTTTCATGAATTTTTGATAGACCCATCCAATGCTCAGCCAAGCTACGTATATAGCTTATCGGTCGCAGATTTTGGATGATTTTTGGATCGTCAAAAAGATGTATGGCTTTCTCCATTTTGCAATTTACAAAAAAAGCCTCATCAAGATTATTGAAGAGGCTTTGATGTATGTTTTTGAAGAATATTAGCTCTTCGCGTAACGCTTGTTGAATTTATCTACACGTCCAGTGGTATCTAATAATACATTTTTACCTGTATAGAATGGATGTGATTGTGAAGATACCTCGACTTTGTAAACCGGGTAAGTTGCACCTTCAAATTCAGTTGTTTCCGTTGTTACTGCGCAAGAACGAGTTAAAAACTTGTAATCTGAAGATAAATCATGGAATACGACTTCTTTGTATTCTGGATGGATGTCTTTTTTCATTTTATTTTTTTTCGGACGATTCCCTGCCGTCATTTTATTTCTGTCAATGATGCCATTGGGATTTAGGCTCATTTAATCGGGTTGCAAAAATAGACATATTTTATAAATCTAGCAAAATTTTTATGTTATTTTTTTTGTGTTTTTAGAGCTGATTAATGCGCTTTATAAATCGAAAAAAATATTTTTATTGCATTTTTCCAAGGGGCAACTTGCTTAATGATTTGAATACATGGGAGTTAAATATTGCAATTTAAATATGCGTTTATTTTAATGTTTTTTTAAGAAAATAATGTTTGCAAGTGGGTGTGTTTTTTTCTAATTTTACTGAGAAGGAATTCAAGCAAAAACGCCCGTTTTTTTGATGGTATTTCACTCTAGTTTTAAGCAATTTTAAATTATATTTTTAGGAAACACATGTACGTAATTAAAAGAGACGGTCGTCGCGAATCTGTCAAGTTTGACAAAATCACAGCAAGGATAGAAAAACTTTGTTACAGCTTAGATCCCTTTTTTGTCCAACCTCTAGAGGTGGCCAGAAAAGTTATCTCGGGTTTGTATGATGGGGTTAAAACGACTGAATTGGATAATTTAGCAGCGGAGACAGCGGCATCGTTGACCACAAAGCATCCTGATTATGCTGTACTAGCAGCTAGGATTGCAATATCTAATTTACACAAGAATACGTTGAAATCGTTTTCAGCTACGATGAAGCGATTATTTACTTATGTGGATCCTAAAACGGGACAAAATGCCGCCTTGTTATCCAAGGAGGTTTACGATATCATAAAGAAGAATGCAGTAGAGTTGGATGAGGCAATTATCTATGACCGTGATTTTGGTTATGACTATTTTGGTTTCAAGACTTTAGAGAAATCCTATCTATTGAAATTGGAGGGTCAAATCGCTGAACGTCCTCAACATATGTTGATGCGTGTGGCGGTGGGTATTCACCAAACTGATATTGCTTCTGCTATTGAGACTTACAATTTACTTTCGGAGCGTTGGTTTACGCATGCTACTCCTACTTTATTTAATGCGGGTACTCCAAAGCCACAGATGTCGTCATGTTTTTTATTGACTACGCAAGATGATTCGATTGAAGGAATTTACGATACATTAAAACAAACGGCTAAAATTTCACAGTCAGCTGGTGGTATAGGTTTGAGCATTCACAATATTCGTGCAACGGGTTCTTACATTAAGGGAACGAATGGTACGTCTAATGGTATTATCCCTATGCTTCGTGTCTTCAATGATACGGCGCGTTACGTGGATCAGGGGGGTGGAAAACGTAAAGGTTCTTTTGCTATCTATTTGGAGCCTTGGCATGCGGATGTTTTTGAATTTTTAGAATTAAAAAAGAATCACGGGAAGGAAGAAATGCGTGCAAGGGATTTGTTTTATGCCCTTTGGATTCCAGATTTATTCATGAAGCGTGTAGAGGATAATGAGGAATGGTCCTTGTTCTGTCCGCATGAGTGTCCGGGATTATCGGATACGCATGGAGAAGAGTTTGAGGCATTATATCATAAATATGAGTTAGAAGGTAAGGCACGTCAGGTGGTTAAGGCACAAGAATTATGGTTTAAAGTATTAGAATCTCAAACAGAGACCGGTACACCATATATGTTGTACAAAGACCATGCGAACAGCAAGTCGAATCAAAAGAATTTAGGTACAATCAAATCTTCGAATTTATGTACGGAAATTATTGAGTATACATCGAAAGATGAGGTAGCCGTTTGTAATTTGGCTTCATTGGCTTTGCCTAAATATGTGAAGGCTAATGACAAAGGTGTTAATGAATTTGATCATGCTAAATTATATGACGTAACGAAGTCGGCGACTAAGAATTTAAATAAGATTATAGACGTCAATTATTATCCTGTACCTGAGGCTCGTAATTCAAACTTACGTCACAGGCCTATTGGATTAGGAGTTCAAGGATTAGCGGATGTGTTTATTATGTTGAGAATGCCATTTGAGTCACCAGAGGCGCAGCAATTAAACAAAGATATTTTTGAAACTATTTATTATGCTTCTATGGAGGCATCCATGGAATTAGCGATTAAAGAAGGACCTTATTCAACGTGGGAGGGTTCGCCAATTTCCAAGGGCATTTTCCAGTTTGATATGTGGAATGTTACGCCAAGTTCAGGGCGTTGGGATTGGGAGAGTTTACGTGAAAAAGTGGTTAAAAATGGAGTTCGTAATTCTTTGTTGGTCGCTCCAATGCCAACCGCTTCTACTTCACAAATATTAGGAAATAACGAATGTTTTGAGCCATATACATCGAATATTTATGCTAGACGCGTATTATCAGGTGAATTTGCGGTGGTAAATAAGCATTTGTTGAAAGACTTGATCAAGTTAGGATTGTGGAATGAATCCATGAAAAATAAATTGATTTCAGCAAACGGTTCGGTACAAGGTATCCCTGAAATTCCTAAAGATCTTAAGGAATTGTACAAAACGGTTTGGGAGATTAAGCAAAAAACTATTTTGGAAATGGCTGCTGACCGTGGGGCTTACATCTGTCAGTCTCAAAGTTTAAATATCCATATTCAGGATGTGAATTTTGGCAAGCTTACATCCATGCACTTCCACGCTTGGAAACTTGGTTTAAAAACGGGTATGTATTATTTACGTACAAAAGCAGCTGCGGATGCCATTAAGTTCACGATTGAGAAACAAGCAGAAGTTCAAATTGAGCAAACAAATACTGTAAATGAAACGGAACTGCAATATGCTGCACATACAGCACAGGCTGCAGCTTCCTTTTCAACCGAAGACTCACAAAACCGGGCTGATATGACTTGTTCATTAGATAATCCGGAGGCGTGTGAAGCTTGTGGTTCATAAGAAAAAATGAAAAATTAATATAAAAATCACTTGATTGAGAAGTCAAGTGATTTTTATGTTTTAATGCGAAAATGAGCATGGTAAATAAGGGTAAGCTTTTTTTGTTTTTTTTAGCTTTGATGTTGCTGGGGGCATTTTTGAGATTTTATCATATAAACTCATTCGGACTTTTTGGAGATGAAAAACAAAGTGCATTAATCGCAGTTGCCAATACAAATTATGGCGGCATGGGAAAATTACTGACCCCACCTGCCACTTTCACGCCATCCGATTTTTGGGAAAGTCGTGGTCTTAAATCATGGTTAGATGCAGATGCCAGGGGAGATGTGAGTGGGAATAGTCTTGTTCATGATATGATGTTGAAGTTATTCTCCATACTTTTTGGGAAGAGTGATGGTTCATTAAGATCGGTTTCTGTTTTTTTTAACTTGCTTACTTTGTGGTTATTGTTTTATTGGGCCAGAAGGCAAAAGCCAAATCAGGCATTATGGCCATTAGGAATTTTGCTATTAGCTGTTATTGAACCCTTTTTTGTGATTTATAGCCAACAAGCTAGAAATTATACAACCAGTATATTTTTTACAACCGCATCTAATTATTTCTTTTGGAATATGGTTGATAAGGGAGATAAGCCTAAGACAAAGGATTTAGCAGGTTGGATATTAACAAGTTTATGCGCTCTTTTTAGCACCTATTTGACAGCATTAGTATTAGTTGGCCAATTTATATACCTTATTTTTATATCCAAATCACCATGGTTTAAAATAAAAGCCTTGGCCATTGGATCCTTCGGCTTTTTAGTTCCTTTTGTTTCTTGGATGGTTTGGGGACCAGGCCAATATTTTTTTAATTATCAAAAAGATGCTGGCGCACAATATTTGAATTATTTAAAATTAAATGGACCTGTCGCCGGCTGGATAGAAGAGTCAAATTTGATTAATCTATTCAAAAAGAGCGTTGTTATTTTGTCAGATACTTTTTTTCTAACGAATGATCTTTATAGGCGACATGGCAAATTCGGTGTTATTCTTCTTGTTTTCTTTTTCTTTTTAGTGATTACTTGGGTTACTAAAATCAAGGAAAAAAGTGAGAGAAATTTTTATATTTTTGGGCTAATACAGATTTTTTTACCTGTTTTGGTTTTAATCATTACCGCAATTGATGCCGGAACTACGACAGGATTTTTCTTGAGATATGCCAGTTTTGGAATACCCTTTGGGATTTTCATTTCTGCTGGCCTAATTGAATATTTATTTAAATTAAATATATGGATAAAGGGCTTATGTGTGCTAATAGTAATCACGCAGCTTTATTTTTTAATCTTTCAAATTAAGCCTTTATATAGCGATACGCATCAAAAATACACATTTTCTGAGAATAGGACTAAAAATCCGTATCCTTTAATAGCTGAAAAAATCATCAATAGCTATCAAGCTGGAGATACTGTTTTATATCCTTCAAAAATGAACAACTTCCTGAATGCAAAAAATCTTCAAGGAAGAGTGGCAGATGTTTCAGATGCCCAACTTGTCAACTTGTATTTCGATAGTGATTTGAAATTTGTTCAAAAAATAGATACTATCTACAAAGATTCTGTAATTTTAAAAAAGAAAGACGGTCAAAAAATTCTTATTTTTGACTTTAAACAAGGTAAATACCGCTTTTAAATATATGCCAGTTTTCACACCTCAAGTATCATTTGTAATTCCAGTTTATAACGAAGAGAGCAATCTGCCGATGTTAGTAGATCGGATTGTGAAAATTATGGACCAGTCCCCAATCCAGTTGGAGGCTGTTTTAGTGGATGATGGTAGTCGGGATAACTCTCGTCAAATACTTCAGCAATTAGCGATTAGCGATCCTCGTTTTCATGTCATTTTGCTTTCTAGAAATCATGGCCATCAATTGGCACTGACAGCTGGATTGTCTGTGGCTCGTGGGAGCGAAGGCGTTTTCGTTTTAGATGGTGACTTACAAGATCCACCAGAATTATTGGAAACATTTTATAATAAATTCAAAGAAGGTTATGATGTAGTGTATGCGGTCCGAGAGAAACGAAAAGAAGTATTTTATAAAAGGTTTGCCTACTACATATTTTATCGAATTTTAAAGAAAATTGCCAACATAGAAATTCCGCTTGATAGTGGAGATTTCTCTTTTATTAGCAGAAGAGTCGTGGACGTGTTAAATAAAATGCCGGAGGAAAGCCGCTTTATTCGTGGTATGCGAACTTGGATTGGCTTTAAGCAAATTGGAATTGCCTATGACCGCCAAGAAAGAGCTTCAGGCGATTCAAAATATTCTTTTGGGAAATTAGTCCAATTAGCCTTAAATGGAATTTATAACTTCAGTGAATTTCCAGTCAAATTTGTCATGATTTTGGGTGGTCTTGCTATTAGTTCCTCCGTTTTGTACCTAATTTCTGTTATAATTAAAAAGATGTTTTTCGATCAAGTCATTGAAGGATTTACAGCTTTACTATTTGTGGTTATATTATTTGGCGGAATACAATTACTTGCCATTGGGATATTAGGTGAATATATTTTACGAATATTTTTCCAATCAAAAAGTCGCCCTAATTTTATCATAGAAACAAAAATCTTAGACGGTAAGGTAGATAAAGGATAAATAAAATCATATTATATATTCATTATTCAATTTGACTATTCTAAATGTT
>CAIZMB010000025.1 GCA_903933935.1 uncultured Cytophagaceae bacterium | reverse complement strand
TGGGTAGGACTGATCAGCATAAGGCTGTTTAAGGTTACCTTGTTGGAATGTATATAAATGCGTCCGCTCATACATTCCCGTTAAAATACTGGCTCGACTCGCCGCACAAATAGGCGTTGTGACAAACGCATTTTTGAAATAGATTCCTTGGCTGGCCAATTTATCCATTTCAGGCGTTTTGATGATTTTATTCCCCGCATAACCCATGGCCTCAGCACGTTGATCATCGGTCAAAATGAATATGATATTGGGCTTTTTATTTTGTGCAAAAACGAAATAGGATTGCAAAAAAACATTCCCCATTACTAATAAAAATCCCAAGAATTTAAGTCTAAATTTAGACGATTGAATGTTAATTAAATTTGTCATATCCTTCATAAGTGACTATTTTGAATTAGGGTAACCAGATGAGGTATCTTTGATCGGTAATCCTTGATAATTCATTTTAACGTAAGGGACTGTCTCTGTGGCATCGATGACATAATTCCATTTCTTTACATAGTCCAAACCGGGCAAAAATTCATCTTTACGAATTTTTAATTCATTAAATAAATCACGGTCTAGCTTGTTTTGAATGGCTGCAACGGTTGCTTGACCGATTAAGTTATTTAATTGGAATGGATCTTTAGTCCGATCAAACAATAACCAAGGACCTTTCAAATCACGTACATACGTATAATTTTCCGTCATTAATCCTCTATATTCCTTACCCCCTTTAGAGCGAATCCATTGGCCAAAAGGTTGGACACACGAAATCAAAGTATGGGTGACATCATTTTTCTTTTTGCCTAATAAAATAGGGGAAAAGTCTTTGCCTTCCACGGATTTGGGAACCTTGATACCCGTTAAGCCCAACAGCGTAGGCATGATATCGGGGGAATTAATCAATGCTTTTGATTTTTTTCCGGTAGGTCCAAAAGCCTTCGGATAATGAATTAAAAATGGTACACGAATACTTTCGTCATAGGGTTGTTGCTTATTCCAAGCGCCATGAGAACCCATTAAATCGCCATGATCCGCTGTAAACACAATAATGGTATTCTCGTCTAAACCTTGTTCCTTGAGCGTAAAGCGGAGTTGGCCTATGCAATCATCAATCGCCGTCATGTGCGCATAATACCCACGAAGATCATTTTGAACCTTCTCTACTTTATCAGCAGGCACATTATCGCGAATCGTAAAGATTTTATTTTCATACATTTTGCGATATTTTTCGGGAGCTGTTTGGTAGGGATCATGCGGAGAACCGATGGAAAGCACTAAAAAGAATGGATCATCTTTTTTCGTCTGACTTTTCAGGTATTGACAAACATCTTGAGTTTGCGCAATGGCATCATAGGTTTCCCAAACTTTTTTGACCGGAGAATTCCCTTCATAATAGGCCGAATTATTATAATCATGGGTACATTCAAGCGCTTTCCAATAATCGAAGCCTTGTTGGCGACTCGCGGGAATATAAGAACTCCTCCCATGGCCATCCACATGCCATTTCCCTAAATAACCTGTCTGATAGCCGTTTTCTTTAAATACTTTCCCAATCGTAGTTCGGTTAGTATCCAACAAAACATCGTTCATGAAAACCCCATGGGTCAACGGGTATTGGCCAGTCAAAAAAGAAGCCCGATGCGGTGAGCATACAGGCATTCCAGAAACTGCATGAGTCAAATTAATACTCTTACTAGCCAATTTATCTAAATTTGGCGTCATCACATTTTTATCACCCGAATATCCAGTCGACTGTGCCCTCCATTGATCAACTAAGATGTACAGGATATTGGGTTTTGTGTTTTTTTGGGCAAAAGAATTAAAACTATATACTCCAAAAAATAGTAAAAAAAGACCTTTAGAAAAGCATTTTATCTGATTCATTTTTAATAGATTTAATAGCCTGGATTTTGTTCTATCTTATTTATAGATACCTCACTAACAGGTATAGGTGCTAATAATTTATTTGAATTTAAGGTATAAGATTCAGGATACAAAAATACCTTAGCAGCTTTTTCTCTTTTACCATGAGCGGTCATCACCTCTGCAGCTTTGCCAGTTCTTTTCAAATCATACCATCTTTGATTCTCAAAACAAAATTCAGTTTGTCTTTCTTTGGCAATTAAAGTTCGTAAGCTAGCGGCATCGCTTCCGGTTATTGGGCTAGTTAAACCTGCTCTATTTCTAACTAATTGAATGCTAGGAATTGCTTGGCTTACTTTACCTTGCTCAACTAAAGCCTCTGCATACATTAATAATACATCTGAATAACGAAGTATTGGTAAATTATCACCACATCGATTATCCGGTGCGGAAATTGGCGCTTTATATTTAGCACAATAAGGAATAGGTTTTACTTTGTTATCCCAGTCTAAGCCATTCCAAAATCCAATAGATACTGCTTTACGTTTATCACCGGGTTCAAATGCATTAATCAAATCATCGGTTGGCTGATTCCATCCTGCTGCTATAATATTAATATTGGGTCTACCTGTTACAGCACCTGCAGAGGTATGTGGAGCAAAAGTAAAAATAAAGTTATTCGCTAATTCAGGACTATTTTCAGAGTATTGGATCGCAAAAATTGTCTCTTTAAAATCCTTTTTGGCGGGATTAAATAGGTCAGCATATTCTGGCAACAATGTATATTTTCCTGATGACATCACAGAGCTTAATGCTTTTTCAGCCTCCGCATGGTTACCAATAGTCAAATAAACTTTACCTAATAAGGCCATTGCCGAATTTTCATTTGCTCGACCATTTTCTTCGACATCTTTAGCTTTTGCAAAAGCTGCTGCAGCTTCTTTTAAGTCTAAGATAATTCGATCATACACTTGAGTATCCTTCGATCTTTTAATGTCAACGGCTGCTTGGGAAGTAACAGGTTCTAAAACCAAAGGGACACCACCAAACTGCCTAACAAGATTAAAATAATACAATGCCCTTAAAAATAGTGCTTCTCCTTTAGATCGATCTTTTAAAGATAATTTTGACCATACAGTGGCTGGACGATCTATTTCGCTCAATAATTTATTACAGCGCGTAATTCCATTATATGACAAATTCCAAAAACCGCTATAAGCTACATTGTCAGAGCTTAAAATAAATTGATCAATAACACCTCTTGAAGCTTCCCCGGTTCGTACATTATTTTGAAAACTTGCATTATCAGAAATTAATTCGGCTAAAATCCAATGCTGATTTTTTTCATAATCCCTCATGGGAACATAACATCCATTGGCCAATAAAATATACTCAACTTCTGTTTGATAAAAACTGCCTTCACTTAGTGTTGCTTTAGGGTAAAGCTCTAAGAAACTATCTTTGCATCCACTTAAAATTATCAGAGCAAAAATTAAAATGATTAAATTTTTCATATTGTTATTCGGTTTATATCTTGACATTAAAAAGAAAGGTTTAGGCCTAAAGATGTAGTGGTGGCTAAAGGATATGATGACATATCAAAGCCCTGAGACAATGTATTGTCAATATTTCTTGATTGAGCTTCTGGATTAGCACCTGTATATTTGGTAAACATAGCTAAATTCCTACACGTCAGATAAAGTCTACAAGATTCAAATAATTTTGATTTTTGAACAAAACTAGATGGAATGGAATAACCCAAAGTTACATTTGAAACACGTAAAAAAGAGGCATCCTCTACCCAACGAGAATTTACACGATGGCCCCAACTTGGTGTTAATTTAGGTACTCCATATAATAAGGGATCACCAGGATTAGTAGCACTGCGCCAACGGTTTACAAAAACTTTACTCACATTGAAGAATCCTTGTAAATTATCTGTTGTTTGTCTCAAACCATTCATTACTTGGCCTCCATACTGACC
>CAIZMB010000024.1 GCA_903933935.1 uncultured Cytophagaceae bacterium | reverse complement strand
ATTAAAATTATTAATGCCCAACTCTATTGCAACTTCTTGTATTTAATTCGTTTAGGCGTTATGTCATTTCCTAATCTCTTCTTTCTAGCCTCTTCGTATTCCGAATAATTCCCTTCAAAATAAGTTACCTGGGAATCTCCTTCAAATGCCAAAATGTGAGTAGCAATGCGATCTAAAAACCATCGATCGTGGGAAATGACTACGGCACAACCTGCAAAATTCTCTAATCCTTCTTCTAATGCCCTTAACGTATTCACATCCAGGTCGTTAGTCGGCTCATCCAATAAAAGTACGTTAGCACCCTCTTTTAACATCATCGCTAAATGAACTCTATTGCGCTCTCCACCAGATAAATTGGCAATTTTTTTCTCCTGATCTGCTCCATTGAAATTAAACTTACTTACATAAGCCCTCGCATTTGACTGCTTTCCACCTAACATCACCCAGTCATTACCATCGGATACCGTTTCAAAAACGGATTTTTCAGCCATTAATTGATTATGCTCTTGGTCTACATAGGCTAGTTTTACGGTTTCACCAACCTCAAAACTTCCACTGTCGGGTTCCAATTGGCCCGTAATCAATTTAAACATCGTCGTTTTTCCCGCACCATTGGGTCCGATTATTCCAACAATGCCCGCAGGAGGCAATGAAAAACTTACATTTTCATATAATAATTTGTCACCAAAAGATTTAGAGACTCCTTGAACTTCAATGACTTTATTTCCCAATCTAGGGCCAGCCGGAATGAACAATTCTAACTTGTCCTCCTTTTGTTTATTCTCCTCAGATAATAATTTTTCATACGCACCAATTCTGGCTTTTGATTTTGCCTGACGTGCTTTGGGCGACATACGTACCCATTCTAATTCACGCTGTAATGTTTTTTGTCTACGAGATTCTGTCTTCTCTTCCTGAGCTAATCTATTTTGTTTTTGTTCTAACCAAGATGAATAGTTTCCTTTCCAAGGAATTCCTTCGCCACGATCTAATTCTAAAATCCAACCCGCTACGTTATCTAAGAAATATCGATCGTGAGTAACGGCGATCACAGTCCCTTTGTATTGACGCAAATGTTGCTCGAGCCATTCAACAGATTCCGCATCTAGGTGGTTGGTCGGCTCATCCAACAACAAAACATCGGGTTCTTGTAACAGTAATCTACACAAAGCCACACGTCTTTTTTCTCCTCCTGATAGCGTACTTATGAGTGCATTAGGGTCAGGACAACGCAAGGCATCCATCGCCTTTTCTAATCGATTGTCTAACTCCCACGCATTAAAGTGATCTAATTTTTCTTGAACTTCTCCCTGTCTAGCTAACAGTTTATCAAAATCGGCATCTGCATCACCAAAAGCCTCATTTATTTCGTCAAACTCTTTTAGTAAATTTTTAATTTCCACCACCGCTTCTTCCACCACCTCTAAAACCGTTTTTTGAGGGTCAAGTTGGGGTTCCTGCTCCAGCATCCCCACGGTATATCCTGGGGACCAAACTACATCACCTGTAAATGATTTATCTAGCCCAGCGATGATACGCAGAAGGGTTGATTTACCGGAACCATTAAGGCCTAGGACCCCAATTTTCGCGCCATAAAAAAAAGAAAGGTAAATATTTTTAATGATCGTTTTCTGAGGGGGAATTACCTTAGAAACGCGTTCCATGGAAAATATAATGGTTTCGTTACTCATATTTTGATTGAATTTTTTCTAATAACCTGCAAAGAATGTGATTTTTGTGTTAAAATTTGAATTTCTAATCAAAAATTCTTCATTTATTCATTTATTTTTAAATAAATTCGTGAGTTAAATATTTGGATAAAAATTATAAAGTACAATTTGAGCCAAAGCATTTGCTTGAAGCTCTATCATTTAATCTTATGAAACCTGCCACAGAAAACGAGTATGGATTTTGCCAAGATGGCAAAGTATTCATACGTGCCTATTTAAATTTCCCACAAAGAGAAATTGGATTTGTTCGCGAAACGGAAGAAGCTTCCTTAGCTTATTTTGTCAAACGCTTTGAATTAGCTAAAAATAAAGTGGATACTTTAGCTCGCGAGGTGACCACGGTTCAAAATAAAGGATCTTTCCTGACGAAGGTCGTTCAAATGAAAGCCTATTTAGCTGACTTTGATGGCCTAGGTGATTTCTTGCCTTTATTTGATCAACTGGAGCAAATGGAGTCCTATTTACGTGAACTTATTCAGAATAATCAAATTAAAAATCTGGAGATCAAAAGGGCTTTGATTCAAGATGCTGTTCAATTAGCGGATCAAGAAGATATATTAAAAGCCACGGAAGATTTACTAGAAATAAAACTTAAATGGGTCAAAACAGGGCCTGTAGATAAACAATTTCAGGATGAGCTTTCAGATGAATTCCAAGCAGTATTAGATGCTTTTTTCCTTCGCAGAAGGGCTTATTTCGAAGAAAAAAATCGTCAAATCGACGAGAAAATTGCGATTCTTCAAGGGTTTATTGACTCAGTTCACCAATTAAGAAAAGCCGAAGACATTGACGATTCAGTCGTTAAGGTCAAGGAATTGCAAAAGGAGTGGAAAACAATATTGGGATTACCTCCCAAAAAGCAATCGATGCTTTGGAAGAATTTCAAGAAGGCCAATGACATGTTTTTTGAGAAGTATAATCGAATCAAAGGCATTGACTATAAGCCTCGAGTAGATCCACGCGTTCAGGAGTTAAACACGATGACTGGCGAACTTGAAATAAAATTAAGTGATCAAGCTAATATGGTGGCCACAGCAGAGCTTGCTAAAGCCTATTTAGTTAAATGGAAAGAGGTTTCGGCCCAAATTAAGTCCATTGATCGTTCTATGGCAGAACGATTTAGAAATGCGTGCGACAAGATTTTTGAAATGAATTATTTGTTGAGAGTTATTTCTTATCGGCATGCCAACTTAAACGAAAAGCCACGCTTGGAGCAATTGAAAATCATGATTAATCAAATGGATTACATGACTAAAAAGGAAAAAGGGGAATTGGAAGATTTTATTGCGCAAGCCGAGCGAGATCGTCAAATAGAGGAAAAACCTATTCAAAGTAAAATCAATACACAAAAAAGAAAAATTAGCATGAAAGAGATGCTTTTGACTAATTTTAAAACGGAACTTGATGCCATTTTAAATAGTTGACAAGCCCATTTTCCCAGCTAAATCTTTTAAATCTAATTCATCAAAAGTCCCAGAAGACATCATGAGTAAATTAGCTTCGTGCCATGATTTGCTGATTAACTCTGTAGCTAATGTGTCAGGATCTCGGATCACTTTTAACGAGGGGTGCTTAAAATAGTTTTGAACCAACGATTCTTCCATTCGATCCATTTGTTTTATCTGGCGTGCATGCTCGCTTAAATAAATAATGGCTTCGTCCGCCTTAGCTAATGTGGACTCATATTCAGGCAGAAATGCTGGATTTAAACTACTAAAAGTGTGTAATTCTAAGCATGCCACTAATTTTCTTTTTGGATATTGTTCATTAAGCGCAGCTGTGGTAGCCGCCACTTTTGATGGGGCATGTGCAAAATCTTTATATAATAATGAATTTGGGCTTTTGGCAACTAACTCAAGCCTTTTTGCCGCACCCTTGAATGTGGATATAGTTCTATAAAAATCCGCACTCGAAACGCCAATCTCTTCGCAAATTAAGCGTGCTCCATTTAAATTTTTAAGGGTATGCTGGCCAAAAACTTCGATTTCATATTTTTTCCCATCAATCCCTATGAGGATGGTATTCCCATTTTTAATTTCCGCATGATGTGCTTCATATCCATTCACATCAATATCTTCAGGACTGTTTTTTATTAGGTTGCTTAAAGTTTCATCGGTTTGATCAAAAAATAAGTGACCTGCTTTGGGTATTTGTTTAATTAACTGATCGAACGAATCCGTGTAAGATTTGAAGGTAGGATAGACGTTTATATGATCCCAGGCAATGCCAGAAATTAAGGCAATATGGGGTTGGTATAATAAAAACTTGGCCTGTCGGTCGATCGGAGAAGCTAAATATTCATCGCCTTCAATAATGATAATAGGGGCGTCTGATAAAGAAGCCATTAATTCAAATCCTTCGATGCGTGCGCCAACCAAATAATCAAATTTTCTGTTTAGACTTTTCAACACATGTAAAATCATGGACGTGATACTTGTTTTTCCATGACTTCCGGCGATCACAATACGTTGTTTGTGTTTGCTTACTTCATATAAAAATGAGGGGTAAGATTCGATTTTTATCCCTAATTCTTGCGCCCGAATTAATTCTGGATTATCGGCTTTTGCATGCATCCCTAAAATGACCGCATCTAAATCGGCAGTGATTTTTTCAGGAAACCAACCAAATTCCTCCGGTAGGATCCCATGAGAGGCTAATAAACTTTTAGAAGGCTCATATATTTCATCATCTGAACCTGTAATTTGATATCCTTTTGCCTTTAAAGCTAAGGCTAAATTATGCATCGCAGCGCCACCAATTGCGATAAAATGAATCTTGGGCATAGAACATTATGTTGAATAGTTTGCAAAGTACATACTTTTATTGCAGTTTTGCACGTTTTTACACTAACTCAAGTACACTTGAGTACATATTTGTTGATTAGGAATGAAAAATTATATCGATCTTATTGATCAAACCATTGAATTTCCAACCAGGGAATTTAACATTAATGAGGATAACGAATTGTTATTCAATAATGTGCCTTTGATGGAAATCATCAAGCAATATGGAACGCCATTAAAAATATCGTATTTGCCAAAAATTTCTGAGCACATTGAAAATGCGAAGTTATTGTTCAGAAATGCGATTAAAAAATATAATTACAAAGGAAATTACACGTATTGCTACTGTACTAAATCGTCTCATTTTTCCTTTATTTTAGAAGAGGTTTTGAAGCAACATGTTCATTTAGAAACGAGTAGTGCCTTTGATATTCCGATTATTCGGGATATGTATAACCAAGGAAAAATTTCTAAATCGACCTATATTCTGTGCAATGGATATAAACAACCTTTATATACTCAGTTTATTTCTGAGTTGATCAATGATGGATTTAATTGCATCCCAATCCTTGATAATTTAAAAGAGATCGATTTTTATGAAAAATCGGTGACTGCAGATAAGGTTAATTTAGCGATTCGAATTGCTACCGATGAGGAGCCAGATTTCTCTTTTTATACCTCTCGATTAGGAGTTCGTTATTCGGATGTAAATACATTGTACGAAGAAAAAATAAAGCCAAATCCGAAGTTTAACTTAAAGATGTTACACTTCTTTATCAATACCGGAATCAAGGATAGTGCCTATTATTGGTCTGAGTTGAGTCGCTTTATTTATAAATATTGTGAAATGAAAAAGATTTGTCCTGAGCTAGATTCAATCGATCTAGGCGGAGGCTTACCGATTCAAACATCACTTCAATTTAATTATGATTACCAAGCAATGGTCGATGAAATTGTAGAATCGATTTCATGGATTTGCAATAAAAACAATGTGCCTGTACCGAATATTTTCACGGAATTTGGTTCTTACACCGTAGGTGAAAGTGGTGCCGTTTTATATGAAATTATTGATCAAAAACTTCAAAATGATAAGGAGCTTTGGTACATGATTGACGGTTCGTTCATTACTCAATTACCAGATTCATGGGGAATGAACCAAAAATACATTATGCTTCCTGTCAATAATTGGGGCCTACCTTATCAGAAGGTAAACTTAGGAGGATTAACTTGCGATTCCATGGATTTTTATAATACGGAAGCGCATAGTTCTGATTTATATTTACCTATTTTTGAGGAAGATTCTGAAAGGCAGTATGTTGGTTTTTTCCATACAGGCGCTTATCAAGAGTCTTTAGGTGGTTATGGGGGAATTCAACATTGTTTGATTCCAGCTCCTAAGCATGTGATTGTGGACCGATTAGAGGATGGAACGATTACAACTAGATTGTTTTCTGAGGAGCAATTGAGTGGTCCAATGTTAACGATTTTGGGCTATAATCAAAACCAAGAAGCGCCACTTAATGTCGTTATTGAAATTGAAAAACCAGAAATGGTCAAAACCGAAAAATTAGCTTCTGTATAAATTATGAAAAAAATTGCAGCCATTGCCTTACTAGCCGCCTTGTTTATGAGCTCTTGTGCTCAAAGTAACAATTGCCCTGCGTATGGAACCACTCGCTTAGATACACCTAAAGTTAAAAGGGGCTAATTAATCTTCAGCCCAGTCAAAACTTTTTGTGACTGCTTTCTTCCATTGCGCGCGCATTTTGGTGCGTGTGTCGACGGACATATTAGGTATCCATGTATTTGCAATGGCCCAGTTTTTACGTAAGTCATCAAGATTTTCCCAATATCCAACAGCTAATCCCGCCGCATAGGCTGCTCCCAAAGCTGTTGTTTCAATTATTTTTGGACAAATAACTTCTTCTCCCAAAATATCCGATTGGAATTGCATCAGCAATTGGTTGACCACCATTCCACCATCTACTCTCAAAGAGGTTATCGAAATTCCCGCGTCTTTTTCCATGGCTTCCAATACTTCCCAAGTTTGAAAAGCGGTGGCCTCTAAAGCCGCTCGGGCAATGTGTGATTTATTGACATAACGAGTTAAACCCACTAAAACGCCGCGCGCATCTTGTTTCCAATAGGGTGCATAAAGTCCTGAAAAGGCAGGTACGAAATAACATCCACCATTATCTTCCACTTCTTTGGCTAATTTTTCAATATCTGGGCTATTTTTGATGATGCCCAAATTATCTCGTAACCACTGAACGAGTGCTCCAGTAATGGCCACAGATCCTTCTAGTGCGTAATGTACGGGTTCGTTGCCCAACTGGTATGCCACAGTAGTCAATAATCCATGTTGTGATTGAACAGGTTTTTTTCCTGTATTCATTAATAAAAAACAACCTGTTCCATAGGTATTTTTTCCTTGGCCTGGATCAAAACAAGTTTGTCCTACCAGAGCAGCTTGTTGGTCCCCTAAAATTCCCGCTAATGGAACACCTCCCAACACACCTTTTGCTTTTGCATACACTTTGGAACTGGCTTCGATTGTTGGTAACATCGCTTTTGGAATCGATAATACCTGTAAAATTTCATCATCCCATTGGCAAGTAGCCAAATCCATTAATTGGGTCCGACTCGCATTAGTCACGTCAGTAATATGAATGCCTCCGTCGACCCCTCCCGTTAAATTCCAGGCAATAAAAGTATCCATATTGCCAAAAAGTGCCACTCCTTTTTCCGCATCTTCTCGTAAACCTTTGACATTATTTAAGAGCCATCTTAATTTCAATCCACTAAAATAGGTGGCTAGAGGCAAACCAGTTTTAGCCCTGAAACGATCCATTCCTCCATCTTTAGCTAATTCGGCCAGCTCAGAACCTACCCGAGTATCTTGCCAGACAAGCGCATTGTAATAGGGTTTTCCAGTGACTTTATTCCATGCAAGAGTGGTTTCTCTTTGATTGGTTATCCCGACGGCCGCTAAATCCTTGGCTGATAAATTAGCTTTTCCTAAAGCCAAGCCAATAACTTCTTGGGTATTTTGCCAAATTTCATCCGAGTCATGCTCGACCCAACCGGCTTGTGGATAAATCTGTTTATGTTCTTTTTGGCCTACCGAAATGATGTCTCCCCCCTTATTAAAAATAATAAAACGAGTGCTTGTCGTGCCTTGGTCAATGGATCCTATGTACATATTTTGTTAATTAAGCGTCAATATAAATGCCCCAATGGCAGCGCCAGCAGCCGGCCCTAACACGGGTATCCAAGCGTATCCCCAATCGGAAGTCCCTTTGTTTTTAATGGGTAAAATAGCATGCATGATTCTAGGACCTAAATCACGGGCAGGATTAATGGCATAACCTGTCGTTCCGCCCAATCCTAATCCAATCGCCCAAACTAAAATTCCTACTAAAAAGGGTCCAAGGCCGTGTTCAATGCTTGAAAAAGTACCTAAAGCAACAATAGCTAAAGCTGAGGCAAAAGCCTCTGAAATAAAATTAAATGGCGTGTTTTTGATGGCAGGATCTGTACAAAATGAAGCTCTAATAGCTCCTGCATCATCCGTCGCATCATAATGAGGTTTGTAATGTAACCAAACTAATAGTTGGCCCAACATGGCGCCGATCAACTGAGCTCCGATGTAGGTTGGAAATAAAGACCAATCTTCCGACTTAATGCAGCCGGCAATGGTCACAATGGGATTTAAATGAGCACCAGATGAACCAAAATAAGTAGAAACGAAAACTCCTATAGTTACTGCGAAAGCCCAACATGCAGCTATGGCTAACAATCCCGTTCCATTTCCTTTTGTATTTTTCAAAAGCATATTTGCAACCACTCCATTTCCAAGATATAATAACGTAGCTGTACCGGCGAGTTCGCCAATAAAAATTGATGACATAGTTTTAGGTTTTTATTTTGGTTTTCCAAAACTATGAAATCTTCGCAATAAAAAAATTATCTTTGATTTCAAATTTGAATTATTGTCAAATAGATGCGCGAAGATTATTTAACAGGTGAATCAGAATCATTAAATCCTCAAGAAAAGGAATTTGATAAGGCCTTACGTCCTTTAAGCTTCCTAGATTTTTCTGGTCAAGGAAAAATTATTGACAATTTAAAGATCTTTGTAGGTGCTGCAAAAGGCCGCGAAGAGGCTTTAGATCATGTTTTATTGCATGGGCCTCCAGGTTTAGGTAAAACTACCTTGTCGCATATTATTGCGAATGAATTAGGTTCAACCTTGCGAATTTCTTCGGGTCCTGTGTTGGATAAGCCATCAGATTTGGCGGGCTTATTGACTAATTTGCAACCCTTTGACGTCTTGTTTATTGACGAAATACATCGGCTAAATCCCATCGTTGAAGAATACTTATATTCTGCAATGGAAGATTATAAAATTGATATAATGTTGGACTCAGGTCCAAACGCCCGAAGTATTCAAATAGGGTTAAATCCATTTACCTTGATTGGTGCAACGACTCGGGCAGGTTTATTGACCTCCCCATTGCGGGCTCGTTTTGGCATTAATGCCCGACTAGAATATTATGACGCCGCGTTATTGACGAAAATTGTCAAACGTTCTGCCTCCATTTTAAAAATGCCGATTGATGAATCTGGTGCTTTTGAAATTGCGCGGAGGAGTCGGGGTACGCCTCGTATCGCCAATAATTTATTGCGTCGTACTAGAGACTTTGCCCAAGTGAAGGGTTCGGGGATTATTGACGTAGAGATTGCTCAAATAGCACTGGATGCCTTGGATGTAGATCAAAATGGCTTGGATGAAATGGATAATCGGATCTTAATGACGATTATTGAAAAATTCAAAGGTGGCCCTGTGGGTTTAACAACCATTGCCACTGCTTGTGGCGAAGAAGCGGAGACGATCGAGGAAGTCTATGAGCCATTTTTAATTCAAGAAGGTTTCTTGAAAAGGACTTCTCGGGGAAGAGAAGCCACTGAAAAAGCGTATAGGCATGTTGGCATAGAACCTAAAGCACAAACTGGTTCTTTATTTTAATTAAATTTCAAATAGCCAAATTTTTCAAATTCATGGAAGGTCCCTTTAACTGGCATCCATGCTGATTTAGCCATTTTTTCGTGGTCGTAATCTAAGCGATAAAAATTAGCACGCCAATAGGTATTTTGTTGTGGGGGTGTGTTCTCCAAGGGGTTAAATAAAGTATAGGGTAAAAACATTTCAGCTGACCATTTTTTCATTTTGCCTTTTTCATTTGTGATGGAAACCGCTTTTTCGACTTTTTTCTCACCATCATAATGCCAAGGAATCCAACCAAAAAACTTTTTATTGAAATTGGGCACAAGTAAAACAAGCTCTTTGTTTAACGCATTAATCTCATATTCAAAGTATAAAGGTTCTTTTGGATTTGGGTGGAAAAAGACCTCGAAAACATCACCCTTATATAAATCATCAAAGTCCTTTTTGTAATTAGTGGTAATCTTATTGTCTTCGCCTTCCATGAGTACGTAGATTCCTTTTGCGGAATATAAAATTTTGAATTGGCTTGAATAGGTAGCGATTTCAGATGATAAATTCTGCAATGGGACCCAGGGAGTTTTTTTCCAGGCGGCATTTGATCCCTTTCCGTTGACTTTAAAATCGTTCGTTTGTAAAACTTGAAGTGTATCTGACGCAGCAAATATGTTACCTATTACGCCCAAAATTAAAAAAATAAGTAGGACCGATTGTTTCATTTCTCATCAAATTGTTGGTTTGCAATTTGGAAAAAAAATATGGATTCAAAATCATTTTTAGGGGTTTGATTTTTGAAAAAAATCCTAGTTCTTTGGAAAAAATATGGAGTTTGTGCTAAAAAATAAATTTGATGCGATTGTCATTGGCTCAGGAATTTCTGGCGGTTGGGCTGCCAAGGAGCTCTGTGAAGCGGGTCTGAAAACATTAGTGCTGGAGCGTGGGCGTGATGTGAAGCATGTGGAAGATTACCCATCGGCCATGAGGGATCCATGGGAATTTAAGCACGGAAACAAGATTCCTAAACGAGAAGCAAATCCCATTGTTAGTAAATGTTATGCCTACGATGCAGGGACAGAACATTTTTTTGTTAAAGACGAGAAGCATCCTTACGTTCAGGAAAAGCCTTTTGATTGGATACGTGGTTACCAAGTAGGTGGAAAGTCTTTGATTTGGGCTCGTCAAACACAGCGATGGAGTCAATATGAATTCGACGCACCTAAGCGAGATGGATATGCCGTCGAATGGCCCATTTCCTATCAAGAACTCGCCCCTTTTTATACTCAGGTCGAAAAGTTTGTGGGCATTAGTGGAAATAAAGATGGTATTTCTAGCTTGCCCGACGGCCATTTTTTGAAACCTTGGGAACTAAATTGTGTCGAAAAACATGTTCAATCCCATGTGAAAGAATTTTATAAAGGGAATCGCCATGTCATTATTGGACGTTGCGCGCATTTAACCTCGCCCGAACCTCAGCACATTGAGCAGGGAAGGGGACAATGCCAAGCGCGAAATTTATGTTATCGGGGTTGTCCTTATGGAGCCTATTTTAGTTCTAATTCTTCCACGCTACCCACGGCAGCTAAAACGGGTAATCTTACGTTAAACCCCTTTTCTACCGTAGAATCCATCTTGTATGATGAGAAAAAACAAAAGGCGATAGGCGTCCGAGTGATCGACACGCAAACGAATGAAGTGAGTGAGTATTTTGCCAAAATTATTTTTGTCAATGCTGCTACCTTAAATACGAATTTGATTTTATTGAATTCAAAATCCAATCGCTTTCCAAATGGTCTTGGAAATGATTCCGGGGTATTGGGTCATTACATTGCTTTTCATAATTACCGTGGAAATGCGGGGGCTGATTTTGAGGGTTTTGAAGATTCGTACTATAAAGGCAGGAGACCCACATCTGCATTTATGCCTACTTTCAGGAATTTACACCAACGAGACACTGATTTTTTGGGAGGGTATATGGTTGCATTTTCAGCGGCTAGAGGCGGCTGGAATCGGGATCAATCTGGATTGAGTTTTGGGGAAGATTATAAAGAAAAAGTTACTAAGCCAGGACCTTGGCATATTTTTATGATGATGCAAGGGGAGACCGTACCGATATTTGAAAATCATGTCAAATTAGACCCTCTCAAAAAAGATGCTTGGGGAATTCCTCAATTAGTTACTTCCATCGGATACACAGAAAATGATGTTAAAATGTTTACAGATTTTCACCAACAAGCCAGAGAGATGTTAGAAATATCAGGCGGGAAAAATATTTCCACTTGGGATACGCATCAAAATCCGGGCTTAGATATTCATGAAATGGGCGGTGTTAGAATGGGCAAAGATCCCAAAACCTCCATGCTAAATAAATACAACCAAATGCACGCTTGTAAAAATGTTTTTGTGACGGATGGTGCCTGTATGACGACAGTCGGCAATCAAAATCCTTCCCTAACTTTTATGGCCTTAACAGCTCGCGCAGTTAAACATGCCATTTCTGAAAGCAAAAAAGGCCTTCTTGGTTTGCTATTGTTTCTTACTTCTTTTTCTTCTCTTTTTGCCCAGTCGGCCCCCATCATGGACTATGATGTCATTATTTATGGGGGTACATCAGCTGGGGTCATTGCGGGTTATTCCGCTAAAAAGCTAGGGAAGAATGCATTAATCATTGAACCCTCCAATCACCTAGGTGGCCTAACTTCTGGTGGATTAGGCTTTACGGATATTGGTAATAAATTTGCCGTGACAGGTTTGGCTAGAGACTATTACCGTCGAATAGGGAAACGATATGGGGCTTTTGAAAAATGGACTTTTGAACCTAGTGTGGCTCGGTCTGTTTTTGAAGATTATGTCAAAGCGGTTAAATTAAATGTTTGGTATCAATCTGTGTTGAAAAAAGTGGTCAAGAATGGGACTGTCATTCGAACTTTGGAAATTCAGACTCCCTCTGGCATCAAAATAGTTCGAGGAAAACAATTTATTGATTGCTCGTATGAAGGGGATTTGATGGCGATGGCTGGCGTTAGTTATACTGTTGGCCGCGAATCTAACCAAACTTACGGAGAGACTTGGAATGGGGTTCAGCTGTTAGATAAACACCAATTTCCTGATTTTGTGGATCCATATCGATTGAAAGGCAATCCATCGAGTGGCCTGCTTTGGGGAATTAGTCCTCAACGTTTAGCGGCTAAAGGTTCAGGTGATTCCCATACACAGGCCTATAATTTCCGAATTTGTTTGACCGATAGTGTCGAAAATCAAATTCCCATTGCTAGACCTTTAGGGTATGATTCAACTCAGTTTGAGTTATTATTAAGGTACATCGAAGTGAAGAAGCCACATGAATTAAATTGGTTATTAATGCATTTGCAGCCGATGCCTCACCGCAAAACGGATATTAATAATTCAGGGCCATTTTCTACCGATATGATTGGTGAGAGTGATGATTTTGCTGAGGCTTCTCCAGAAAAACGGAAGCAGATTTTTTTGAAACATCAATTGTATAATCAATCGTTTTTGTATTTTTTAGGGCATGATCCAAGGGTTCCTATTCATTTAAGAAGGGAGATGTTGACCTATGGCTACCCCAAAGACGAATACATAAATAATGGAAATTGGTCACCGCAAATGTATGTCCGCGAAGCCAGACGAATGATTGGCGAAGAAGTCATGACTCAGGCACATTGTGAGGGAAGAACTATTGCCATGAATCCGATAGGCATGGCAGCATATACGATGGATTCACATAATTGCCAACGCCTTGCTGTCAAAATTAATGGGGTAGATATGGTCAAAAATGAGGGAGATGTTCAGGCAGGTGGATTTGGTCCTTACCCGATCGGATATGGCGCTTTAGTTCCTAAACGTGCTGAATGCACCAATTTGATTGTCCCCGTTTGTTTATCCGCCAGTCACATTGCCTATGGTTCCATTCGGATGGAGCCGGTATTTATGGTTTTAGGCCAAACCGCTGCTGTTGCAGCTGTTCAAGCCATTAAAAATGCGGGGGTTGTTCAAGAAGTTAAGGTCAGCGATATCCAACAAATTTTAAATCAAAATCCTTTGTTGGACGGAAGCAAACCTGAAATTTTAGTAGATGATGCACAATTGGCCCAAGTAACTAAAAGTGGCAATTGGACCAAAGAAATTAATAAAAAAGGATGTTATGGATCTTCCTTGTTATTAACAAATCCGACAAATAATGAGGATTCGAAAGTCGTTTTTAAATCTCCTGGACCCTTGGATGGAAAGTATACCCTGTATTTTTACTTGCCAAACTTAGAGAATAATAGCACTATTTTTAACTGGGACATCAAGCAAGGTTCAAAAAAATTGACGGTCCAAATTAAATTGGACGGATCTAAAAGTACTCTAAAGGGGGAATGGATTTCTCTAGGCGATTTTGACTTTAAAACTAAAAATAAGGCGGAGGCCATTTTATATTCAAAAGGAGCAAATGGATTAGTTCCTGCCGATGCGATTTTGTGGGTGCCTGTTAAATAAAAAAAACGTCGGAAAGTTTCCTTCCGACGTTTTAATTTTCAAACCTTAGGCGAATTGAATATTAATCTACTTGAACTCTGCGTACTGCCCCATCATTAGATTGAGTCACTCGGACAAAATATACACCCGCGCCAGATTTCTTTACATCGATCTGTCCAAGGTATAAACCTGAAAAGTCCTTAATTTGTTCAGATGCAATTTCTTTTCCATTCACATCAGTCACCGAAATAGTTACATTTCCCTTGTCAGGAGCCTTAAATCGGATATTTAATTTCCCATTGAAGGGTTTATTTGGGTAGGAAATTAAACCTTTAATTGTTTTTGAGCCATTTTTTTGATTCTCAAACTTCATTTTATTTTTGCCTCCCATTCTTCCAAAAGTCATCCCACCTCTCATTCTTTTTCTGTCTCCCATAAATCTTTCAAATGGCGGCGGACCTTGCATACCAAAATTTCTTCTTGGACCCATTTTAGGGTTGATGGAATCATTATCTCTAAAAATTAATACATCCGTAGGATTTCCACCTTTATTCATTCTTCGGATGATCATTCTTTCTGCACCAGGACCACCGGGTCCTAAATCACCTTTAAAATCTTCTGTAATGATATTTAATTCCTTACCTTCTGGTCCTTTAAATTGAGGTCCATTACCACGTCGATCGTCTTTATTGACCTCTATGCGAACAATTTTATTCTTACCTCCGCTAGTGGATATTTTCAAATCTAATGAATCTGATAATTTTTTAATCTCAGCATCTGCTTTTTTGATGTCAGAGTATTTTCTTTCAATGACCTTTTCTTTGCCATTTTCAATAACGACAATTTTTTTAGTTGCTTCTTTTTTAGCTTCCTGCGCAAAGGAACTGATTCCTAGCAAAGCTATTAGTGAGGTTAACAATACGTTTTTCATACATTTTTGTTTTTGTTGTGCCGCAAACATACGAAATCCTTTTAATTCAAAAATGTTAAGAAATGTTAAGTTGGGGCCCAACTTATTTTTCATATCATTAAAGTTTTAAATTTGTAAACTCGTAAAAACCATGACAAAGCAGAAAATCACCTTGATAATAAGTCTTATGTCCTTTGCCTTGCTTGGCTTAGTGGCATTTCAGGCTTATTGGTTAGGCTTTATGATGGAAACCAAGAAGGAACAATTTTCTTCAGATGTTCGTGGTTCCTTAGAACAGGTGGTTCGCAAACTGGAAAAGCAGGAATTAATTATTTTGGCTCAAAAGCAAAGAGATTTACAAGGCCAACAAGATAAATTGGCTTCGATGGCTTTAGAATTGAAAGCTAAGAGGAAAGCAATATTACCTAAAAAGGACCGTGTAGAGGCATTAAATTCTGATCAATTAGCGGATAATTTTTCACCAGATCATTTATTAAATCGTGAATTACAAAGACAATTCCAATTGGAAATCCCTAACGATATTGTCTATGTGCGTAAGTCTTTTGTTTTACCTAATGGCCAAATTGCCGAAATAACGGAAGAATATCAGGTTAATGGTGGACAAAATGAACTTAATCGAAGGTTAAGGGAGGAGCAACAATTAAATGAAATATTTGGTGGCCCAAGACCCAAATCATTAAATGAATTTAATCGGCCAAATAAGAATAGAATGTTAAATCGATTAAATAGAAGGCAATTAGAAAATAAAATAGCCACTGAAAAAACTTTTTCAGATCTAAAAAAACAAAATAAAATTGATTCAAAAAAAGTCGAAGATGAAAAACGGGCATTGCAAAAAGTCCTTCAGAAAACAGAAATGGCTAAAGAGGTTTTTGCTGATTTCCTTTTTAAAGAGCGACCTATTGAGCAGCGAGTAGCTCCCAAGTACATCGATAGTTTATTGGCTCGTGAGTTGAAAAGTAAAAATATTGACTTAAAATACGTTTTCGGAATAGGCTCGAATCAAAAAAAGAGTCAATATGTATATGCCTCTTCACCTATTTTGAAGAATCCAGAAATTCAATCCGCGACCTTTTTTACTCCGCTTTTCCCTAATGACTTGAAAAATTCAAATCAGTTATTACAGGTTTATTTCCCAGGCCAACAGGAGTTTATTTGGCAGACGATGGGTTTTAGTTTTTTGGGCTCAGCATTATTGTTGATGATCATGATCGGTTGTTTTTACATCGCGGTAAATACCATTTTAAAACAGAAGAAATTGGCGGAGGTGAAGAATGATTTTATCAATAACATGACGCATGAGTTTAAGACACCTATTTCTACAATCTCTCTAGCGACCCAATTAATCCAAGAGGAAAGTGCGGTAGCTAAAAACGAAACGATTCTACGTTATTTGGGTATCATTAAGGAGGAAAATATTCGATTAGGAAATCAAGTAGAGCGCGTTTTACAGACAGCTCAAATGGAAAAGGAGGAAATTGTTTTAAAGAAAAAAGACGTTGACATTCATACTTTGATTCAGCATGTTGCTGATAATATCAATCCAATTATACATGCAAATCAGGGAATTTTAAATTTAAATTTGGATGCCAAAAATCCCATTTTGGCATTGGATGAGGTACATATTTCCAATGTAATTCATAATTTAATGGATAATGCCATTAAGTATAGTCCGAATCAATTAGATGTGGAAATTCAAACGGAATCCCATGATGGTCAGTGTGTCATCAAAATTAAAGATCAGGGAATAGGAATGGAAAAAAATGTCCTCGAATCTGTTTTTGAGCCTTTTTATCGAGTGCCAACGGGCAATATTCATAACGTCAAGGGTTTTGGTTTAGGCCTCAGCTATGTCAAAAAGATTATGGACGCCCATGGTGGAAAAGTTAAAGTAGAAAGTGCCTTAGGTGCTGGAAGTACATTCATTATTTCGTTGCCTTATGGAACTTAATCATCAACCGAGAATTTTGTTGGCCGAAGATGATCCCAATTTAGGGTTATTGCTTTCGGAATTTTTAAAGAAAAAAGGCTTTGAAGTTACTTGGGCACAAAATGGGGACCAAGCTCTAGGATATTTTGTCGACGGCCAATTTGATTTATGCTTGTTGGACGTCATGATGCCCAAAAAAGATGGTTTTTCTTTAGCTAAAGACATTCGAGCGAATCACCGTCAAGTGGCTATTATTTTTTTGACGGCTAAGGCGATGGAGGCAGACACTTTGCAAGGATTTAAATTAGGGGCCGATGATTATTTAACGAAACCTTTTTCCATGGAAGTTTTGTTGGCTCGCATTCAAGCTGTTTTACGTCGATCAGATTCTGAGAAAGTTTTACCAACCCTGGCCGAACAAATACACTTGGGGCAGTATATTTTTTATCCGAATAAAATGCGCTTATCGCTTGGGGCGGTTGATCTAAAATTAACGCCTAAGGAAAATGATTTGATGAAATTGCTCTGCGAAAATTTGGGCCAGCCGGTTAGTCGGAGTTTTGCTCTAAAATTAATTTGGGGTGATGACACCTATTTTAACGCGCGGAGCATGGATGTTTACATGACTAAATTGCGGAAAATTTTAAAGGATGATTCATCTGTCCAACTCATTAATTTACATGGAGAAGGATTCAGGCTGAGTGTAGATGGGATTAATTAATGTGGGTAAATCCAGTATAAGGAACCAGGATTTCGGGAATTTTAATGCCGTCCGGACCTTGATTGTTCTCTAATAAAGCAGCTACAATTCTCGGAAGTGCCAACGCTGAACCATTTAGTGTGTGACAAAGAATCGATTTTCCCTCCACTTTAGTACGCAGTTTTAAACGATTTGCTTGGAACGTTTCAAAGTTTGAGACCGAACTTACCTCAAGCCAACGATTTTGGGCTCCTGACCAAACTTCCATATCATAAGTTAGTGCTGAAGCAAAACCCATGTCGCCCCCACAAAGTCTTAAAACGCGGTAATGGAGATTGAGTTTTTGCAATAAGCCTTGAACATGCAAGGACATTTCTTCCAATGCTTGGTAAGAAGTTTCAGGTTTGTGGATTTGAACAATTTCAATTTTGTCGAATTGATGCAATCTGTTTAGCCCACGCACATGTGCTCCCCAAGATCCCGCCTCGCGGCGAAAACATGGTGTATGACCTACATTTTTGATAGGTAATTCCTTTTCATTGACGATGACATCCCGGTATAAATTGGTAATGGGGACCTCCGCCGTAGGAATTAAAAAAAGTCCTTCCTCTTTCGTTACGTACATTTGACCTTCCTTGTCGGGCAATTGGCCTGTTCCAAAACCTGAATCCTCATTAATTAAAATGGGAGGTTGGATTTCGTAATAGCCTGCTTTAATGGCCTCGTCTAAGAAAAAATTAATCAATGCTCTTTGTAGCCTTGCACCCTTTCCCTTGTAAACAGGAAATCCAGCACCCGTAATTTTATTGCCTAAATCAAAATCAATGATATCATATTTTTTAATTAAGTCCCAATGAGGTTGGGCGTCAGCTTGCATTTCGGGCAATGAGCCCCAAGTTAAAACTACTTCGTTCTCTTCTGCCGTTTTTCCTTCTGGAACGGAGCTATGTGGGAGGTTGGGAAGGGTGACCAATAAGTCGAGCATTTGTTTTTCTGCTGCTTTTGCTGCCTCTTCTTTTTCTTTTATGGTTCCTTTTAAAGCGGCTGTTTCTGCTCGTTTACCTTCTGCCAATTCTTTTTGGCCCGATTGCATGAGCGTGCCAATTTCCTTTGCCGCCACATTCGATATCTCCAAAGCAGACTCAGCTTGTTGCAATAAGCTTTTTCGCTGGTCATCCATGGCAATCAATTGACCGACAATTTCGGATGCATTTGCCACATGCTTTTTTGTCAATCCCTGTATGGTAATTTCTGAATTTGCCCGAATGAAAGGAATGGTTAACATAGTTTTATTTTTAAAAAAGTCCTTCGTTTAATGCATTTAAGGCATCATTTTTATGCTTTGCATCTACAAGTAAAGAAATATTATGTTCGGATGCACCATAAGAGATCATTCGGATTGGAATACTTTTAATGGCATCCAAAACCTTAATGGCAATACCTTCTTTATCTGCCCAGAAATTCCCCACGATGCAAATAATTACTTGGTCTTTATCTGGATTTTCCAATTCGGCAAATTCCCTCAAATCGCTCATGATGGCGTCCAAATGAGTCGTTTGGTCGATGGTCACAGAAACAGAAACCTCTGAAGTTGTGATCATATCCACGGGTGTTTTGTATTTTTCAAATACTTCAAAAACACGTTTTAGAAACCCGTAGGCATTCAACATTCGGGTGGAATGTATATAAATGGCTGTAATATTATCTTTGGCCGCAATGGCTTTTATTTCGATATCAGTTGACTTTTCAGAAATTAAGGTCCCAAATGCCGTAGGCTCCATCGTGTTTTTTAATCGCACGGGAACTCCCTTCATTTTAGCCGGTGTAATGGTACTTGGATGAAGAATTTTTGCTCCAAAATAAGCTAGCTCTGCTGCTTCAGCGAAAGATAATTCGCGGATTGGAAATGTATTCTTCACAATCCGAGGATCATTGTTGTGCATTCCATCGATGTCGGTCCAAATTTGTACCTCTTCGGCTTGGATAGCGCCGCCAATAAGGGATGCGGTATAATCGGAACCTCCACGCTTTAAATTGTCAACTTCCCCGGCAGGGTTTCTGCAAATAAATCCTTGGGTGATAAAAATTTGTTTTCCTTTATGTGGGGCTAATATTTCTGCAATATTCTTTTCTATTTTCCACATGATGGGCTCATTGTCTTCGTCGATCACCATGAAATCAAGCGCTGGTAAAAGCAATGAATTAACACCTTCTTCTTGGAGATAAGCTTCAAAAATTTGGGTCGACAAAAGTTCCCCTAAAGCCACCATTTCCTTTTCTTCTTTGATGGAGTAAGGAGTGGTTTCGATCAACGTATTTATGAAATCAAACTCACGGTTGATAATTTCTTGGCCTGCGCTTAGGCCTTTTTCTGTCAGAAATAACGCATGAATAAAGGAATGATAATGTTCTTTTAAAAAAGTGGCCTTAGCTTCTGCTTCAGCGATGTTGTTAGAAATTACTGACTCGGTGATGGATATCAAGGCATTAGTTGTACCTGATAATGCTGAAAGCACCACAACTTTCGGTTGGCCATCCTCGGTGATGAGTTGGCGTATCGATTTCATTCTCTCGGGCTTCCCAACGGAAGTTCCTCCAAATTTCCAAACTTGCATATCGTAAAAATTAAAAAGCTAACATTTTTATGGCTGTAATAGCCGCTTCATCTCCTTTATTTCCATGTTTTCCTCCCGCTCGGTCCATCGCTTGCTCTTGAGTATTCGGAGTTAATACACCAAAAATGACGGGTTTATTAAATTTAATGCTCACATCCGTGATTCCTTGGGCAACGGCCTGACAAATAAAATCAAAATGTTTTGTTTCCCCTTGTATCACACATCCCAAACAAATGACTGCGTCAACCTCTGGTTTTTGAGCCATCTTTTGAGCACATAATGTCAATTCAAAACTTCCTGGTACTGATTGGCTAATGATATTTTTCTCTTGTGCCCCATGTTTTATTAACGTTTCATAGGCCCCTGCATACAAGGAATTAGTCACCTCTTCGTTCCATTCAGAAACTAAAATGGCAAACTTTTTATGTTGAATTTCGGGTAATTCATTCGTATGAAATTCACTCAAATTTTTATTTGCTGATGACATATTAATGGGATTAAAATAATAAGGGATAAAAGCGTTTGCCCTTATCCCTTAAAACATCATTCATATTTTTTTATTCAGAGATAGAGCTTTCTAAAAGCGCTTTATATTTTTTTGCAGGTACCGATTCAGCTGATTCAGGAAATTTATCCGTGATTTGCGAATAAGCATCTAGCGCTTCTTTTCCTTGTTTGTTTGCTTCAAAAGCTAATGCTAATTTTAACAAATAGGTAGGAGTAAAAAACTTATTTGGTTTGTAATCTGCTGCTTTTTGATAATATTCAATAGCTTCTCCAAAAGATTTTTTCTCTGAATAAGCATCACCAATTAATGAATATGCACGTGCTTGAACTAATAAATCAGAACTGCTGAAGTTCTTTAATTTTTCGATTGCTTGGTCATATTTCCCTTGTTTCAACAAAGTAATTCCCAAATATAAATCAGATAAATTCTGAGTATTACCTCCAAATTCATCAGAGATTTTGGCCATTTCTTTAGCAGCTGCAGATAGAGAATCAGATTCAAAAGCGTAAACAGCTTTGTATAATTTCTTCTCACCCTCAACATCCTGGGAATTTTTATACCATTGATAACCGAAGAATCCTGCAACGATTGCGATGAAAATTATTCCCGCTCCTAATGTCGTTGACTTATTTTCTTCAAAAAATCCAGTCACTTTAGAAACTTCTTGTTGAAGTGCCTCTGGACTTTCAATCATTTCCATTACATCTTTTTTTTCTTTCTTTGCCATAATAATCCTGTTACAGGAATCTAATTTAACGCTCTTTTAAATTTGAGTAGCTAATATGTTTTAGGTAGCTAACTCAAAGGACTGCAAAATTATAAAATCTCTTCCATTTATATCAATATTAATGGAATCTTTTGCGTTTTATTTTATCTGATATTAGTAATTTGCTTATTATTTATTTGAAATTAATTTAATCGATGTCATTCAGCCGCCAAGATCAATTTAAAAAATTAGCCGATTCATATGATATTTGTGTGATCGGTGGCGGGGCCACGGGAGCGGGAGTTGCTTTAGACGCAACCTTACGTGGCTACAAAGTGATTGTCATTGAAAGGGGTGATTTCGCCTCACAAACTTCCTCTAAATCGACTAAATTAGTGCATGGTGGAGTTCGCTATTTGGAGCAGGCCGTTAAAAATTTGGATTGGCAACAATTTAAAATGGTCTACAAAGCGCTTCATGAGCGAAAAACCATGCTTCAAAATGCACCTCATTTGGCACACCCTTTGGCATTATTGACCCCATGTTATTCTTGGTTTGACCGTACTTATTATCGGATTGGCATGTGGTTGTATGATAAAATTGCGGGTGCTACAAATTTAAAAGATTCAAGAGGCTTAAATAAAAAAGAAATTCAAAAGGAGGTTCCTGCGTTAAATTTGGAAAAAATTGTCGGTGGTATTTTATACTACGATGGCCAAATGAATGACGCTCGGTATGCCTTGTCGATTTTACAGGAGGCTGAAAGGTTAGGGGCCACCGTGATAAATTACACGGAATTGAGTTCGTTTATTTGTAGCCATAAAAGCTTGAAAATTAAGGAAGTTCAGGTTAAGGATTTAATTGGAAATAAAGAATTCCAATTCAATGTTCGAGCTGTCGTGAATGCTACGGGTCCTTTTACTGATAAAATTAGGAAGTTGGCCAATCCAAACTTGCAGGAAAGAATGAAAGTGAGTCGAGGAGCTCATATTGTTTTAGAAAAGAAATTTTGGCCGGGAGATACAGCTTTATTGATACCAAAAACGGACGATGGCCGTGTTGTATTTTTATTGCCTTGGTGTGGATATGTGTTGGTCGGTACGACGGACGATGCAGATAAATTATCTGAAAACCCCATTATTTTCGAAGAAGAGAAGACCTATTTGCTTGAATATTTCAATCGATTTGCCTTGGAAAAAGCAAGCCTATCTGATATAAAAGCGGGGTTTGTGGGCCTTAGGCCTTTATTGCAAGTCCAACTTCAGACGGCTCTACAAACAGATACCAAATCACTTGTTCGTGATCATGAGGTGGAGGTGGACCGCAGAAGTAAATTGGTCAGTATTATGGGTGGTAAGTGGACCACTTATCGAATCATGGCGGAAGACACCATGGATATTTTAGAAACGGAAGTTTTACATGTCCCAAAATCTCCATGTTTGACTAACAATCATCCGATCATGGGCGGAGATCATTTTGATGTAGACCTATTTCTTAACTCGTCAATTTTGAATTTGGAAACGCGCAAACACTTGTATGAAACCTATGGTTCATTGGCTCCGAAGGTGATTGAATTTTGTCAGAATATACCGAAAGGCACTGAATTAATTGTGGAAGGTCTCCCTTATATGAAAGGCGAAATTGATTATTTGAAAAAACACGAAATGGCAACTTGCTGGGATGATGTGGTCAACCGGCGCTGGGGTATTGGGTTGCGCGATGAGGCATTGGGCAGGAAACTTGAGGACATAAAAAAAGAGGCTTTCGCCTCTATTTCTTAATATTCATCTTCATTAAAGAAGAAATCGTCTTTGGTGGGATAATCAGGCCAAATTTCTTCGATACTTTCGAAAGGTTGTCCGTCATCTTCTAATTCTTGTAGATTTTCAACCACCTCTAAAGGAGATCCTGTACGGATGGCAAAATCAATTAATTCATCTTTTGAAGCAGGCCAAGGGGCATCTTCTAAATAGGAGGCTAGTTCTAGTGTCCAATACATAGGATATAAATTTATGCTTAAAACTTATTATTGAAAATTATTTCTAAATTTTGTACTCCGAATCGAAATTACTTCGCTTCGGTTTGCAAAAGT
>CAIZMB010000023.1 GCA_903933935.1 uncultured Cytophagaceae bacterium | reverse complement strand
GGATAAATTTTAACTCAACAAAGAAATATTAATTTTCACGTATTTAAATGAAAAAATTGTTGACTATTAATTTCTTTCAGAACTAAGATTTATCATTGTTTAATACAAGGTTATAGTTCCACTGAAATTAAAAATCCCTAAAATCAGATGGGATTAATAAATTGGGAGCAAAAAAAAGACCCGCATTTCTACGAGTCTCTTTATAAGGAAGGATGTGATTAAAGTGTTAATTCACCCCAACCAGCACGATATTGACGCTTGACGAATTGGTTAGCCGCATCGAAGTTGGTCACGCGCATATTTTGGTTATCCCAAAGTAATTTTGTGTTTGAACCTGGATAATGCATTCCGTTTCCTGTTTTACGAGGGAAAGGCATATCGGCCACACGAATAGCTAGATTAGCCATTAAGATCGCTTCAGTCAAAGGACCTGCCAAATCAAATGGCGAACTTAATTGTTTTTTACCGTATCCAGCAATAGCACCTTCCACCCATTGAGCATAATGTCCGTCGGCACTGCCTGGAACACGCTCCAATTTACGAGGCACTTTTACTTCTTGATTTCTTGACAAAGGCAATAAACGAGGATTAGCCGCATATTCACTAGCCATCATTTTTCCTTTGGTACCAATAAACAAGATACCCGAATTACCATCACCAAACATTTCATCCGGCCCTAATTCTTCTGGACGTTCTGGCTTAATTCCACCATCCATCCAATGCATGGTTACAGGTCCTTTTGTACGATCCGTTTTAGGGAAAGTTAACGTTGCATGACTTGATGGAGGGCAAGAATCTAAGAATACACCTCTTTTACCAAACGCGGTAAATACACTACTCACACTAGCTTGAACATCAGAAGCGTATTTCAAACCTAAGACACGGAAAGGAGCTTCCATTAAGTGGCAACCTAAATCACCTAAAGCGCCTGTACCATAGTCCCACCAACCACGCCATGAGCCTGGAATCAAGTTTTCAACATAATCTTTTTGAGGTGCAGTACCTAACCATAAATCCCAATCTAATCCAGCAGGAACTGCAGGCTTAGTGGAAGGCCAAGGAATACCTTGTGGCCAAATGGGTCTGTTTGTCCAAATTTGAACCGTATGAACATCCCCAATAATGTCCGCGTCATACCATTCAACCAATTGGCGCACCCCGTCACCAGAGCTACCTTGGTTACCCATTTGAGTCACTACTTTGTATTTTGCAGCCGCTTGCGTCAACATACGAGCCTCGAAAATATCGTGCGTCATTGGCTTTTGCACATACACGTGCTTTCCCAATTGCATGGCAGCCATGGCTTGAACCGCATGGTTATGATCCGGCGTAGAAACAGAAACAGCATCGAAATTCTTCGATTCCACTTCCATCATTTTACGCCAATCTTTATAGTATTTTGCTTTTGGATATGCTGCGATTGAATCTTTAGCCATGCGATCATCTACATCACATAAATAACCAATATCCGCTTTACCGCTATCGTAGAAATATTTTAAATCTGATTTACCTTTTCCACCCGCTCCAATACCGGCTACAACTAATTTGTCGCTAGGTGCTAAAAAGCCTTTACCGCCTAATACGTGGCGAGGGACAATCATGAATCCTGCAGATGCTAAGGAGGCTGATTTCAAAAACTCCCGACGGGAGTCCACTGTTTTTTTCTTTTTCATTAGGTTTAGAATTTGAACTTTTAAAGCTAAATAAAAAATTGTGAAAATTAATAATTGAGTCAAGTTTAATTATTTAACTAATTTTGAATTTATATTATTCTTGACAAAACGTATGATTGTAGTTAAACTTTTTGGCGGCTTAGGAAATCAATTATTCCAATATGCTTTTGGCAAAAAAATTTCGCTAAAGACAAATCAGAAATTGTACCTAGAAACTGAATATGGATTTAAAAATGATCCCTATGGAAGAAGTTATAATTTATCTCCGTTCAAGATTGAAGAAAATCTTTTAAAAAACGATCCAATTTCAATTGATTTGGACCATATGAGCATTGATAAAAAACATTGGCAAGGAAAAATTAAAAACTATTTAATAAGTCTAAAAAGGAGTAATTGGAATTTAATTAAAGAGAAAAATCTTGAATTTGATGATTCCATTGAAACAAAAAAAAGGCATACCTATCTAGACGGATATTGGCAAAGCGAAAAATATTTTAATGATGTGAGGGATGAAATTATACAAGACATCCAACTTAAGGCCTCTCTCCAGAATGAAAATGCTGTAATTTCAAAAAAAATGTCTGAGGTCACATCTGTTTCATTACACATCAGAAGAACGCATGGCATCGAAATGGCTGGAAAAAATCACCATAAAATACATGGAGGATTAGACCTCAACTATTATCAAAGAGCGATTGAAATGATCGCAGCTCAGCATCCTAATCTAGAATTATTCGTTTTTTCAGATGACATCGAATGGGCAAAAGAAAACTTCAAAAGTAATTTTCCGATCGAATTTATGAGTCAAAATGACGATGCTCATAATTACTTAGATTTGATTTTAATGAGTCACTGCAAACATCAAATCATTGCAAACAGTACGTTTAGTTGGTGGGGTGCCTGGTTAAATCAGAATCCAGAAAGGATTGTTATAGCACCTAAAATGTGGTTTATTGACCAAGAAATGAATGCTCAAACCAAGGATTTAATTCCTAGTGACTGGCTGAGAATTTAATTATTTTTTAGTGTAATATTTCCTCGGGGTCCAACATTCATCCATGGGTCCACCAGTTGATTTTTGCCCTTTATGGCGCCAATCTCCGTCTTGAAAAGAATAAGTAAACTCAACTCGCTTTCCGATACTGGTCACAGCTTTGGTGAAAAATTGAATCGACTCAGCATATTTACCCTCTGGAGTAGTCGTGTAAGTACCTCCTCCTGTTCCAAAAAACTCCTTTGTTTTTACATTGAAAGCAATCCACTGAAAGTGATTTCCCGTTAAAATCTTCATGGTTCTTCTTGGGAAAAATGGGCTAGGCCGTTTTGAAACAACGTCATTAGAATAATTCCCTGAAATGATCCATTCGCCTTTCAAAGCTCCAGGGTTCCCTTGATCGAGCTTCTTCAAAGGTTGATTTAACAAACCTAAATTTAATAGGCCTGAGGAAAGATCGACCGAAACCTTAATTTCTTTGCCGACTTTAGAAGTATCCATGGAAGACCAATCGTAGGCCAACCAGATATTATTTCCATCCGAGCGCCAAGTTCCTCCTTCGCTAGAAATGAATTTTTTATCCATAAAATTATATTGAGTCAAACTGAATACTTGGTCTGTAATCAATAAAACCGTTTGCCCAAATGAGTTCTCTAGGCCCCAAGCACCCTTCAAGGATGCTTGTTGGCCCAAAGAAATCAAAGGCAATATCAATAAAATAAAAACGATTTTTTTCATTGTAATTATAATTTCCAACCAGCACGATATTCACGCTTAACAAATTGATTGGCATCCTCAAAATTAGTAATCTTCATATTTTGTCCATCCCAAAGTAACTTCTTACGTCCAGGATACGTGAATCTATTTGTGTTTGGAATCGGCGTGCGCACGTTGAAACTACGAATAGCTAAATTTCCCATCAACACAGTTTCTGATAATGGACCCGCAAAATCAAATTTCGAAGATAAACCTTGATGCGCTGCACTATTGAATCCTGCTTTGCATGCTTCCGCCCACATCGCTTGATGGCCATACTCTTTTAGGTTATTTGGCTCTTGCTTTGGCATCTCTATTTTAGTCCCATTATTCAAGTAAATACGTGGCTCTAACCCATAGGTTGCATGGACCAAAACTCCTTTAGAACCCATCATGATCACCCCATTACTATTATCTGCGGTCCCAATCGAATCATCTGCAGGAATCAAATCAGGGTGGAATCCGCGAATACCACCATCTGTCCAGTTCATCGTAACGGCCGATTTATTTTTCTTTGATGCCGGAAATTTCAATTGGATTGCAGCCGATGGCGGGCATCCTTCTGGTATGTATTCAGGTTGGTTTCCTGCAACAAAAACGGAGCCTACACTCGCTTCAACTTCCGTAGGATAACCTAACCCAAGCGCTCTAAATGGTCCATCAATTAAGTGGCAACCCATATCCCCCAAAGCACCCGTACCAAAATTCCACCAACCTCTCCACTTAAATGGATGGTAAGCTGGATTATAATCAATCAAAGATGCAGGTCCCAACCAAACATCCCAGTCGATGTCCGATGGTTTTTCATGTTTTCCAGAAGGAACAGGAATTCCCTGAGGCCAAATCGGGCGATTGGTCCAAATGTTGACGGTATGGACTTTACCAATCAATCCTTCTTCAAACCATTTGACAACTTGCTGGGTCCCTGGACTAGAAGCCCCTTGATTTCCCATTTGAGAAACTACTTTATATTTTCTAGCCGCTTCAGTCATGGTGCGAACCTCGAAAATATTATGCGCCATCGGCTTTTGAACATACACATGTTTTCCTAATTGCATGGCAGCCATGGCAATAGCTGCATGATTATGATCAGGCGTGGAAATTGTTACTGCGTCAATACCCTTTTCTTTTTCAAGCATTACGCGCCAATCTTGATAGCGACCCGCCTTAGAAAACTTCTCAAACAACGGTTTTGCACGCGTCAAATCCACATCGCAAAGAGCTGTAATATTATTAACACCCTCGTTGTAGGCATTATTTACGTCCGACATCCCTTTTCCATTAATCCCCACACCAGCGATATTCAATTGATCACTAGGAGCGCGAAAACCCTTTCCTAACACATGCCTAGGAACAATGTAAAAGCTACCTGCCAGGGCACTTTTTTCCAAAAAACTTCGTCTAGTTACGTCCATAATTTTAGGTTTATTTGTTTTCAAAAACGGTTTATTTTGAGCCAATTAAATTAGCCTGCTATTCATATTTTATTTGTTCAATTTAATTAATTCTCCCCAAACAGTTTCAAATGCCAAATCCTTAGCCATACCGCTTTCGTTAAAAAGCACTTTGACTTTTTGACTATTTTTGTACATGCCCGAATATGACATATAAGTTTTAAAATTCAAAAATTCACCATTTAAAATTAAGCCTGGCAACATAAATGCATTCGCCATATGAGTTGGCCCTGAATCCAATCCGATAAAAAAAGAGGCTCCCTGCATAATCTTCATTGTCTCAGGAAGGCTCGTTTTTCCGACCAAACTAACGAAATTTTTATGAGCGAAATTTAACGGATTTACATGCCCAATTTCGATCATGTTAACATTCCAAGTATCGATTATTTTCGTCAATAAATGACACCAGTTTTCGTCCGTCCAATCCCGAAATCCTGCGTTGGATTTAGCATGAATGACCCAATAAGGTTTTTCGAAGGGAACATCATAGGGTGTTTCATCTAAATAAATATGAGGTTGTGCATCTTCAACAGCTAAATCACAAAGCTTTAAGGCTATTTCCAATAAATTATGTTGATCGTAGTAATTCGACAAATCAATGCCTAATGCATCTGCCTTAGGATTTGCAATCAAAGTTCCCGTCATTTTATCTTTTCTAAATCCACTTAAGTGTAAATTATAATATTGATGGAATGGATTCGATTTTTGAAGTAAATGACTGAGCAAGGTAAATTTTTGATCAATAAGCAGATTCACCAGTGGATGATTTTCAAGGAGCGGGAAGTGCTTTTTACTAGTAATCCACGTGATGTGGGTGTTCCCAAATTTTTGATTCAATCGTGGCAATATAGGCTCTGAGGCAACCATGTCACCTAAATCTCCGTCCATGGCAATGCACAAAAAGACTTTTTCAGGTGACCTAAATCTAAGTATGAATACTTTTAGACAAAGTCTAATGTAATAACAAAAAACTTCACTCCAATAAAATAGGACCATCAATTTTTTCAACGAGTTAACAGGTTTTAATTACAAATTTTCAAAAAAAATAGTTCTTTTCTAAGCTTTCCTAAATTTTCAAATTTAGTAAAGCTATAAGAAAAGAGATTAAAAAACTACATTTTGAGGCCCATAAAACTGATCATTTTAAACGACTTGGCTAAAAATAATTGCTTCTTTAAGAAAATCAACATAAATTAAACCTGCTTTAAAAAACCTATTTAAAATAATGAAAAATCCAGTATCAGTAAGCTCTTTAACCCAAAGAGATACTCAAATTTCCATCATGTTAATTGGAATGATGTTTTTCATTTTCGGTTTTGTTTCCTGGGCCAATTCTATTTTGATCCCCTACTTTAAAATCGCCTGTGAACTTACCAACTTCAAAGCCTATTTAGTTACGTTTGCATTTTATATTTCCTATTTCATTATGTCAGTGCCTGCATCCTATGTATTAAAATCCATTGGTTTTAAGAAAGGTATGATGCTTGGATTTTGGATTATGTCGGTCGGGGCATTCATCTTTATTCCTGCGGCAATGAACCGAGCATATCCAATTTTCTTATTAGGACTTTTTACTTTAGGTACCGGATTAGCCATCCTACAAACTGCCGCAAATCCATATATCACTCTTTTAGGGCCAAAAGAAAGTGCAGCCCAAAGGATCAGCATCATGGGAATCTGTAATAAAGGCGCAGGGATTTTGGCCCCGCTGGTATTTGCCGCAGTGATTCTAAAGGCCACAGATAGTGACTTGTTTAAGAATTTGGAACACATGACTGGGGCCGACCGAAATTTGGCGCTAAATGAATTAATCCAACGAGTGATCGTTCCTTATTTTTGCGTCGGGATTTTATTGTTCCTATTAGGTTTAGCGGTTCGATTTTCTCCATTACCTGAGATCGATACGGATCAAGAAAATGATATAGTGACACAGGTCAATTCACAGAAAACGAGCATATTCCAATTTCCCCATTTGATTTTAGGTGCCTTTGCCATTTTTCTGCACGTTGGCACCCAAGTAATAGCCATCGATACCGTTATTGGCTACGCGGGGTCAATGAATATCCAGCTCATGGAAGCTAAAATTTTCCCTTCATTTACGCTCGCTGCTACTATTTTTGGATATATCATCGGGATCATATGCATCCCAAAATACATCAGCCAAGTAAATGCGCTTCGCACATGTACCATTCTTGGCTTACTGTTTTCCTTTGGAATATTAATGACCTCTGGAATTGTAGAACTGGCAGGATTAAAGGTTGACGTGAGTATTTGTTTCGTTGTTTTATTAGGTTTGGCCAACTCGCTAATTTGGGCGGGGATCTGGCCCTTAGCCCTAGACGGCTTAGGAAAATTTACTAAAATAGGTGCATCCATTTTAATTATGGGCCTTTGTGGAAATGCAATCCTACCCCTTTTTTATGGCTATTTCGCGGATCTGTATGACTTGAAGTTGGCCTATGCCGTTTTAATTCCCTGCTATTTATACTTAATTTTTTATGCCATCAAAGGACATAAAATCAGACAATGGACGCTTAATTAATAATTGAAGATGAAAGGAAAAATGACAAGAAGGGATTTTATGGGACCCATGGCTTTGGCGGGTTTAAGTCTGCCATTTTCTAAGTTTAAATTCATGCCAAGAGCGGCGGAAGGAAAAAGAATTGGGATTATTGGACTCGATACTTCCCATAGTGTTGCCTTCACAAAATCATTAAATGCGAGCATTCAAAATCCCATTTATGAAGGATTTCGAATTGTAGCAGCTTATCCCCAAGGAAGCAAAGACATCGTTTCCAGTACCGAACGAATCCCTGGATATACCGAAGATGTCAAGAAACTAGGCGTCGAAATTGTGGGATCGATTCAAGAATTATTAAGTAAAGTAGATTTTGTTTTGCTTGAAACAAATGATGGAAGACTGCATTTAGAGCAGGCCATTGAAGTATTTAAAGCAGGTAAAACGACATTTATCGACAAGCCGATAGCCGCATCTTTAGCCGATGCGAAAGAAATTTTCAATGAAGCTGCAAAATACAAAGTACCTATATTCTCTGCTTCATCCTTACGCTTTTCCGCGGGGATGCAAGAGATAAGGCAGGGTAAAATTGGCCCAGTGGTGGGTGCCGACACCTATAGCCCAATGAAATTCGAAAAAACTCATCCTGATCTTTTTTGGTACGGAATTCATGGCGTTGAAATGCTATTTACCGTCATGGGAACGGGTTGTGTTTCGGTCCAAAGAACGATTTCAGAAGACCAAGAGGTTTGTACAGGCGTTTGGGCGGATGGAAGAATCGGCACATTTAGAGGCATAAAAACGGGTAAACAAGATTACGGTGGGACCGCATATGGCAAAACAGGGATCATGCATTTAGGGCCTTACAATGGATATGATCCTCTTTTAGTTAAAATTATTGAATTCTTTAAAACGGGTATTCCTCCTGTAGATAAAGCAGAAACCTTAGAAATATTTGCCTTTATGGAAGCGGCAGATAAAAGCAAAAAGAAAAAAGGGGGCCGAGTAAAAATCGCCAACATCATTTAATATCATGAAAAAAATAATCAGCGTTCTATTAATAGGCTTATTTTTTGGCTCATGTCAAAACAATAAATTGAGTCGCATCGAAAAAACCAACGGCTATACTTTGCTTTTTGACGGAAAATCAAATACTGGTTGGCGCGGTGCCTACCAAAATCAATTCCCTTCCCATGGATGGGTAATTAAAAACCAACAGCTATTGGGCCAATTATCTTCCGGAAAAGAATCCGGCGATGGGGGTGATATCATTACGTTAAAAAAATACAAAAATTTTGATCTTAGTTTTGATTGGAAATTGGGGAAATTAGGTAATTCAGGGGTCAAGTACTTTGTGGAAGAACTTCCTCAAAAACCAGCGAATTCAAGCTCATTGATCGGTTATGAATATCAATTAATAGACGATCCCGATTTTATCTATAACGACAAGCACTTGCCCGAAGACCATAAAACGGGGGCTCTTTACAACATGGTTCCTCCCGATAAACCGGATGTGAAAATTGGTCAATGGCATACCTCCCGCATTGTGGTGAAGGGTGAGCAAATTGAACATTGGTTGGACAACAAAATGATCATATCGGTCAATCGGAATTCGAATGAATTCAAAAATGGATTCTTACAAAGTAAATTCAAATCGATAACGGGATACGATAAACGTAAAGAAGGCTATATTTTATTGCAAGATCACGGCCACAATGTAGCATTCAAAAACATCAAAATAAAAGAATTGGATTAGTTATTTTGGTAGACTAAACGTCCTTTAACGAAGGTTTTTTGGATTTCGATCTGATCATTAAATATAACGACATCCGCATCTTTGCCTTTAGCCAAAGATCCTTTTCGATCTGAAACTCCCATGATTCGAGCTGGGGTTTCAGTAATCATTCGGATTGTTTCTACTAAAGGGACTTGAGCCAAATTCAACATAGTTCGAACCAATCGATCTGCTGTGGCCACACTTCCTGCAAAGGAAGTTCGATCCGGTAATTTTGCTACGCCATCTTCGACGATAACCTTTAAGCCATTTTTGAACGAACCTAAAATAGACTCTCCCTCTGGCATATCCGCAGCACGCATCGCATCGGTAATTAAAGCAATTCGGTCCGGACCTTTAATTTTATAAATTAATTTCAACAATGGAGCGGGTAAATGAACGCCATCCGCTATAATTTCCACATCCATATCATCCAATAAATAGGCTGATTCGATGACACCGGCATATCGAAAAGCATTACGACGCGTTACTCCCGACATAGCTGAATAAAAATGGGTAGCTAAGGTAAATCCCCCATGATGATAGGCCTCTAAAACTTCCTCATAAATGGCATCTGTATGCGCAATAGCGGCTAAAACTCCTTTTGAGGTTACATACTTCCCAAATTCCACCGCACCTTTTAGCTCGGGAGCCGCAGACCAACGTTTGATAAAATCAAAAGAAGAAAGAATCTCTTTGTATTCAGCTGGATCAGGATCTCGAATAAATTTCGGGTCCTGTGCGCCTCGTTGGCTTACCGCAAAATAAGGTCCTTCTAAATGCATTCCTATAAAATCAGCTCCAAATTGATTAGATAAACATGCGGCTTGATAGGCCTGCAGGGTTTGAATTAAGTCTTCCTTTTCACAGGTTAAGGTAGTCGGAAGCATGGAGGTGGTACCATGTTTGGCATGTGTTTGGGCAATTTGTAAAAAACCTTCCACAGTCCCATCCATAAAATCAGAACCTCCTCCCCCATGAATATGAATATCAATAAATCCAGGTGAAATAAAATTTCCTTTAGCGTCAATTAATTCAGCATCAGGAAAGTCGACATCACTAGCAGAAACATTAATAATCTTTCCGTTTTCAACCAAGAGACAGCCACCCGATTGCATCCGATTCTGATGAATAATTTGGCCATTAAAGATTTTAATTCTTTCTGACATTCCTTAAAAATTCTTTGGTAAAAGCGAAGCAGAGCTAGCATCTAAATACAAATCACAATGGGCGTGTTGCTGTAAAATACTAGCAGGATATACATTGGAAACAGGTTTAGTTAAACAATCCGCCACCGCTTGAGCCTTTCGCTCATCAGGAACCGAACAAACGATATGATCTGATTTCATGATTTGTTTAATCGACATACTAATTGCCTGCCTAGGTACATCATTCATGGTTTCAAACCAACCCTCTCCCATTTGTTGGGCTCTGCAAGCCTCATCTAAATCCACTACGATATAAGGTTTTTCCGTATCAAAATCTGCCGGAGGATCATTAAAAGCTAGATGGCCATTTTCACCGATGCCAACCAATGCCACATCGATGGGATTTTGTTGAATTAAATCGGCTAGTCGGGCACATTCTTGAACAGGATCAAGCTCACCATTGATCAAATGACCCATTTTTAACGTTGGCACCAAATAGATAAAACGCTCATTTAAATAATGGCGGAAACTAGCTTTGTGCGTAATGGATAAGCCAATATATTCATCTAAATGAAACATTTGAACTCGGTCCCATTGGATTTCCGGGTCACTGATCAATTGCTGAATGGTTTCAAACTGGCTCGTCCCCGTCGCTAAAATAATATTAGCAAAACCCTTATTTTCAATCGTTTCTTTGATTAATTCAGCGGCTCTTAAGCCAGCCAAATTGCCCAAATTCTTTGCATTATCACAGATATGTACTTTCAAAATAATTAAAATTTAAACGCGTAAAAACACTTTTTTATCAAACAAAAATTTAAGAGAAAGCCATTTAATGAATAAAATTGCAATGGCTACAAAAATAATAGATGTAGGATCCCCAGCCCATTGGTATACCCAATCAAAGATTTTTTTTGCGGTATATTCCCACTCAATAAATTTCTCAGAAAGGTAAATTAATATCGAATTAACGCCGATCACTTGAAAAGCAAACGCCCATTTTTTATACCCTAAAACATCAATAATATAATAGAATAGTGCAAAAAACAGCAAGCTACATCCCACAGTTTGCATGACAAATGAACTAGACCATAAATTCTTATTGATCGGAAAATCCAAGTTCCATAGTTGGGCTATCACCAAAGAAATAATCCCTGTGGCAAATAAATATAAAGCCTTTTCCTTTCCGCTGATGTGGGTACGTTTTAAAAATATGCCAACCATTATCCCTGCTAGGGCATTTCCAATCGCAGGAATATTATTGAAAAAACCAACTGTATCATGTATGCCCATACTTAATTTGCCTGGCAAAACCATTCGGTCCACATAAGAAGCAAAGTTGCCCTCAATCGTCAAGTCACCAGGAGCAAAGCCTGGGGCCGACATGAATTTTAAAATCAAATAATACCCAATTAAGAGTGCAGAAAACCAGATGATGAGCCAGCGTTGTTTGGCGTATAGGTAAATGATATTGGCCAACATATAAGCTATCCCAATACGGCCCAAAACGGATGAAAAACGAATTTCAGCTAATGGCCTGAGCGTAAGCCCATTGTTGTAAATAACACCTAAAATAAACAAAATAATTCCTCGTTTGACTACTCGCTTGAGTAGCGTATTTTTGGAAATGCCTTCGTCCAAAGCCTTCCCGACTGAAAATGGAGTAGAAACGCCTGCTAAAAAGATAAATAATGGAAAAATAAGGTCATACATTGTGAACCCATTCCAATCGGGATGTATAAGCTGAGCAGAAAAACTTTCCCAAAAGGGCGAATGCGTAACTTTGGCTAGGCCATGAACAATATCCTCGGCACCAATGATCCAAAACATATCAAATCCACGTAATGCGTCCAATGAATACAATCGATTGTTCAAAAACTTCTCTTGCTGTTCCAGTAAATCTGCTGATTGCGCCATGAGTTAAATTTTGGGTTCCCAACCTTTTTCGTATTCACGTGACCAAAATTTCATTGCACCCTTATCATTCAAAATGTGACCATTTTTAGGATTAATATCTAAAGATCGGCCTACTCGCTGGGAAATATTGCCTAACTGAACCAATAGCGTACTTTGATGACCAGATACAATATCTGAATTCAAGCGCGTACCTAAGCGAATTCCATCGAAAAAGTTAAGTATATGCAAAGCATCTAAATTTTGAGAGGGATCTGATAAGTTGCGCGCATCCACAGTAAAATTATTTTTCACCTCTTTGACCAGGTTATTTTTAAGGTCATAAATTTTATAGGAGTTGCCACTTTCGATGACCATACTTCCTTGCTCAGCATAGAATATAATGCCCACGCTGTTGGCCTCAATGGACTTTCCGTTACAACTTCTACCTTCCCAAGATATCATGGATTTATTCTCAAATTCCAAATTAATCACTTGGGTATCTGGTGTCTGCCAATCGTCTTGATACATATATCGACCACCGGTAGAGTTCACTTTTGTCGGGTATTCCACATTCAAACCCCAACGAGCTAAATCAATCATGTGAGTACCATTATTCAATGCTTCACCTGTTCCCCAGTGCCAAAACCAATGCCAATTGTAATGAATCAAGTTGTCTTTGTATACTTTTCTTGGCGCAGGTCCTTGCCATAAATCATAATTAAGCCATGCTGGAACGGCAGTCTCCTTCCCTATTCCAATGGAAGCGCGGTTATTCGTATACCACGTTTTCGCAAAATAGGGTCGGCCAATAACCCCCGCGTGAAGCTCCGCAATAGCTCCGGCCACATTGGGCCAAGAGCGGCGCTGGTTACCCATTTGCAAAACACGCTTATGTTTTTCAGCTGATTTAACGAGCATCTCTCCTTCGTTGGGATTATGGCTACAAGGCTTTTCTAAGTACACATGCTTTCCAGCTGAGCAGGCCAACAAAGCAGCCGGGGCATGCCAGTGGTCGGGTGCCGTCACAATAAGTGCATCCAAATCTTTATCTTCTAACGCATTCCTGAAATCGGGAGTGGCTTTGGGCTTAGCTGTTTGAATTTTACCTATGGCATCGATGCAAATATCCGCCGCACGAGAATCTACATCGCATACATGAAGGACTTCGCAGTTTTTTTGATGGGCGAAATTTTTGCCAACGGCCAAGCCGCGACTATTCACTCCCATACAGGCCACCCTAATTTTCTCGTTGGCCCCTAGAATATTTTGATAACTTTTGGCTGAAAATGCGGGAAGCATTCCTCCTAAACTTAATGCAAAGGCTCCTGAGGATGCCTTTTTAATAAAGGTTCTACGTGTATTTTTCATTTAAATAGGTTAAAAAGCTAGGGTAAAGATTACGAAATTATTCGACTATTTCCACTTAATTTTTTTGAAAACGATTTGAGAATAATCTTTTCGTTCGTAGACAATCCCAATATTTTTTGAATCTAATAAAACTAAATCTGAATAGGCTGTGAAGTCCTTAGGTGATTCCCCGGCGGAAGCTCCATTGTCTACCGGAATCGATATAGGCCAAGTACGACCATCATCTTGACTGATCCGAATGGTCAAATTATCCCGATTTTTAGTATCAGCCGCATTGCTAAAAGCTAAAGTAAAAGCCTGTTTCTTTTTTGCAATGGTTAGAATACTTCCTTGGCAAATAGGATCGGGCAATTGTGGATCGAAATAAGTTTCTTTCCAAGAAGCACTTCCATCCTCGCTAAGGCCGATGATTCTTTGGCGTACATCGCCTCGTTGGTTTCTAATGTTCATAAGAAGTTTACCACCCGAAATTTCTGCGGCTGAAGATTCGTTACTCCCTGGGATAGCAATGGAGGCCCCTAAATGAAAGGTATCTCCATGATCATCCGTATAAAAGGTATGTGCGCGGTAATCGGATCCTCGTTCACCACGTGGACCTTCAGAATGGTTAGCTGCGATAAGCATTCGACCTGCATGAGGACCTTGGGTAAATTGCATTCCGTGGCCAGGGCCGTTGGCATAATGCCGCCAATCTTCTTTGAACGTATAAGCAGAATTACGGGAAGGCTGATTCGGCCGATGTACTTGACTCGTGATATTCACTGGTTTAGTCCAGGTCAAACCGCCATCAGTCGATGTAATGTACCAAACCTCGCGTAAACCCTTCCCTTCTCGGATCTCATTTTCGTGGTTATTTCCCGTATTGTAAAATAAAAACACACGGCCTTTTGGAAAGCGTGGGTCGGTGGTATCTAAAATAGGTGTTGGATTTCCGGCTTGTAAATCTTGATAATCAACTAATGTAGAAAGCGCGGACCAAGTGAGGCCTTGGTCGCGGGAAATTTTAAGAACGATATTTATATCACCAAAATCCCCTGAACCATTTACACGACCTTCCGCGAAAGCGAGCAAATGTCCTTGCTTGTTTTTGATCATGGCAGGAATGCGATAGGTTTTATGTCCTTCTTGGCCTGAGGTATATATGACTGAAAATGGGGATTGGGCTAAAGTAGATATAGCACAAACAAAAAAAACAAGACTTAGCATATTTTTTCTCATAGATTATTATTAAAAAAACGTAGCGACAAGATAAAAAAAATCCCCTTTACATTTTCATGAAAGGGGATTCTAAATCAATTAAGCAAAAAATATTAATATCCAGTGTTTTGCTTTCCTAATTTTGGATTGTTTAACAACTCAGCCGTTGGCAAAGGAAGTAATAAATGCTTCGCTTGTAACTTTTGGTTTGAGCTAAGGTTTGTATGTCCAACAAATTCCTCAAAGGTTTTTGTATTTTGATTGAATGCTTTTTTCAAGCGTACCATATCAAACCAAGTGATTTGCTCGTAGCATAATTCATGCCAACGCTCTTTCCAAACGGCTGTCCTAAACGAAGCCGCTGTATAAGTTCCCAAAGCAGGAGTAGTTAACTTCGCACGATCACGAATTCTTTTGAATGCGTCATAAGCTGCTTGCGTTGGACCACCCACTTCATTTTGAGCCTCCGCATAAGTCAATAAAACTTGAGCATAGCGAATTTGAGGAACATTTAAATTATTATTACGTGTTCCAGGCGCGCCAGACGTTCCAGCAGATGTTTGATTAAAATGCTTAAATACATAAGGTGCACCTAAGCTAAACGGAGCTCCACTTCCATTGGTGTAGTAACTTGTATAGAAATATCCTTCTTGGTCTTTTGTTCTAAGATCTCCTTCTTCATAAGATTTATAAAAAGCTGGAGTTGGAACTGATGAACCCGTTCCACCTGGACCAGAGAAAGTTACTGGCTTAAAGTTCGGATAGAAATTTTCCATTGGATTCCCTGCTACTGAGTTATTGTATTGAATCATAAATAAATGTTCCAATTTATTTTCAGTTGACTCGCGATGAATATCATAATAAGTATTAAATAAATTCACTGAAGTTGGGTTGCTATTTGCATACGTAATTACTTCAAATGCTTTATCCGCAGCTAATTTATAATGACTAGCGCCTTTATTCAAAGTACCACCAGCCATCGTTAAATAAACTTCAGCTAATTGAGCCTTTATAGCAGCTGTTCCTACACGACCACGTGAATCCATCCAATCTAATCCAGCCGCTTCCGCAGCGATTAAATCTTCAACGATCAATTTGTATACAGACTCAGCAGGTGCTCTTGCTGGAAGAAAATCTTCAGAAGAAGCCGTTTGCGGCTTAGTGATCAATGGAATATCTCCCCATAAACGAACCGCAGTAAAATATGCAGACGCACGTAAGAAACGAGCTTCTCCTAAAATCTTACTTTTTTGTTTCGCATCCATCGGAGTAATCGCTGGAACTTTCTCAATTACTTGGTTTGCCTGAGCGATAACCTTGTATAGACCACCCCAATAATTGACAATGTGAACGGTATATCCATCATGAACTAAACCGTAAAGGTTGTTCAAATCTGAATTCTGTGCAGTCTCAGTCGTAGAAGTTCCTGTTAGAGCTTCTAACAATTGCCAGTTGGACGAGAAAATACCTGCTCCACCACCCATAAACCTTAAATCAGCATAAACAGATGCAATAGCAGCCTCCGCATGATCTGGAATGGTATAGAAACTACTTGGTGTTAAATTGGACGGCGCCTTTTCAGTTAAGAAATCTGAGCAAGCCGATTGTCCAAATAACAGCACGCCTACCAAGGCGATCTTATATATTTTGGAAATTAATTGTTTTTTCATGACATTTTTAAATTTAAATGATCCGTATGATTAAAATGCAACTTGTAGACCCACCATGTAAATCGTTGGCTTTGGATAATTATGCCAAATCATACCTTGTGAGAATGCACTGTTACCACCCCCTTGATTTAAAGGAGTAGTTTCAGGATCACCTACTACACCAGCTTCTTTAACTAATAAGAAGAAATTTTGAGCAGTTCCATATACACGTAAACGGCTTAACTTAAGCTTGTTAGCAACATTCGTTGGGAAAGTATAACCTAACAATAAGTTTCTTCCTCTTAAGAATGAACCATCTTTAATCCACCAAGTATCTACGTTAGTCACATAACCAGCACGTGTATCACGTATCTCAGCAATCATTGTGTTTTGGTTTGTTGGTGTCCAAGCGTTCAATACTGTTGAATAACTATTCGCTAAAGCTTGACGATCTTCAGATGGGTGTAAGTTCATTAACATCACATCGTTTCCGTACGAATAAGCTAATTCCAACATTAAATCAAAGTTATTATACTTGAATGTATTCGTAAATGAACCCCAGAAATCAGGGCTACCATTTCCAATAATTCTACGGTCAGCATCTGTGATCGCATTGTCCCCATTGAAATCTTTGTATTTCAAATCTCCAGGTAACATCGTTAAACCATTTCGGTATGAAGTAAACTTAGCCGCTTGATCACGCTCAGCTTCACTCCAAACACCCAAACGAGTCAATCCCCAGAATGAACCTACTGGCTCACCGATACGGATGATGTTAGTTGGGTTGGTAAAGTTAGGACCTCCTACGTTGAAGATATCAGATGGAGTAGCTAGAGATAAAACTTTATTTCTATTGAATGAAATATTAAAGTTTGTATTCCATTGGAAACCTTTCGTGTTTACATTCACCGAGTTAATCATGAATTCAACTCCTTTGTTTTCCATCGAACCTACGTTTCTACGAATTGTACCATAACCAGAAGTGGTAGGTACCGGAGCATCTAATAACATATCCGTCGTTAAACGGTAGTAGTAATCAGCTTCAATGCTTACGCGGCCATTCCATAATCCCAACTCGATACCAAAATCTGTTTGAGCTGTCTTCTCCCACTGTAAATCAGGGTTAGCTAAACGAGAAATACCTGTTCCTGATACACGCGCATCATTAATGACCGTTGCATAATTAGAACTTAACAATGGCAATGATGAGTATGAAGGAATTTCAGAGTTACCTGTGATACCATAAGAAGTTCTTAATTTCAAATTAGAAATAGTTGTACTTCCTTTCAAGAAATCCTCCTCAGATACTCTCCAAGCCAATGCACCTGAAGGGAAAAGAGCGAATTTATTATTCTCTCCAAAACGAGATGAACCGTCAGCACGAGCAGTAATCGTAGCTAAATACTTATTCATTAAGCCATAGTTCACACGACCGAAATAAGAATTAAAGGCAAACTTAGACGCTCCTGATCCAATACCCCCTAAAGTTGCCGCAGCACCTAAGTTATTAAAACCAAAATAATCCGTTGCAAATCCACGAACGTTCGCATTAATACTGAATGCATCTGTTTGTTGCCAAGATAGACCCAATAAAGCTGTGATCGAATGAATATCATTAAACTCTTTGGTATAAGTCAAGTAATTCTCTAATGACCAGAAAGTCTCTTTTGAATTAGAAGCAGATGCTTCCCCTTGATTGGCAATTGCCAAAGTACGTGTCTGAGAAGAGTTGTTCTCTTGAGTCATGATATTAGCACCCAACACAGTCTTCATCTCTAAACCTTTCATGAACGTAATGTTTGAATAAACACTACCTGTTGTTGTTTGAGTATTCAAAATATATTGACGACCCATTAAACGGTGTACTGAACTGAAAGTACCTTCTGCAAAAGGGAAATCACGGTTATTCGCGTAAGTTCCATCTGCATGAGTCACAGGCATCCAAGGAAAATCTTCCACGATTTGACGTGAAACTGCATCATTGACATCCGATAAACGCTCTGCTTGATTGTTGTAAGCTAATGTACCACCCACTTTCAACCATGATTTAATTTGATCATCAATCGTAAAACGGCTAGAGTAACGCGTAGAATACGTTGTCTTTACTAAACCTTGATCATCACGGTATCCAATCGAGAATGAGTACTGAGTACGGCTATTTCCACCACTGAAACCTAATTGGTGATTTTGAGACAATTTTGCTTGAGTCGACTCATTAAACCAATCGGTGTCATACAAAGGATTTAAATTTGAATCAAAAACACCTGGAAACAACTTGCTGTAATTAGCACGACGAATTCGAGGATCATATGCAGCCCATTTGCCATTTTTCCAGCCAATTGGATCATACTTCTCCATATTTTTCCAAGATAAATCCTCTACTGCCATGTATTGCTTGGCATTTAACACCTCTGGCTTGTTAGGTCCTGTTACGTTCACACTGAAATCAGAATTATATGTAACTGTTCCTTCACCTGATTGACCTTTTTTGGTTGTCACCAAAATAACTCCGTTCGCTCCACGAGCACCATAAATGGCTGTTGACGATGCGTCTTTCAACACCTCAACTGAAACGATATCATTTGGATTCAAATAATCGATGGCATTAGTAAACTGGTTCAATGTTCCTTGAGGAAGCATGACACCATCCACTACGTACAAAGGGTTGTTTGAAGAGTTAATCGAGCTAAATCCACGAACACGAACTGTAGTACGACCACCTGGACGACCAGAGTTGTTGTTCACTTGAACACCCGCCATACGACCAGCCAAAGCTTGGTTTAATGAAGATGCTGGACGCTCCAACAATTGATCTGTTTTGATCGAACTCACAGCACCCGTTAAATCAGATTTACGTTGTGTACCGTAACCGATCACGACTACTTCAGATAAGTTCTGAGCATTTGCAGTCAAAACGACATTGATCAATGTCTGACTTCCTACCGTGATGGTTTTGCTGTCATAACCCACCGAGGTAAATGTTAATTGGCTACTAGCGCCTGCCACTGAGATGGAGTATTTTCCATCGATGTTAGTGGTTGTTCCTCTACTGGTTTCCTTTAGTATGATGTTAACTCCTACTAAGGCCTCCCCTTTTTCATCGGTAACTTTACCGGTGATGGTTTGAGATTGTGCCATTGCACTCCACGACATGGAGACTAGGCATACCAGCAAAAACAAAATTTTGCTTAGTAAATTTTTTTTCATGTGTAAGATAGTTTAAGTAAAATGATAAAATAATAAACGTAATTTTTTAATAGGGTGCAATTTAAAATCAGAAAAATTCAAAAACAACAACATTTGTATAAATAAATCTTAAATTATCAATAAATTTATTTTGCTGTATGTTAATGTATATATAAGTATGCATTGGTCTAAATACACTATTGAGCCTATGAAAAAATTGATATTCTTTGTTGATTATATAAAATGAAAAGATTAAAATGAAAAATGCCAAAAGAAGAGATTTTATAAAAAAAGCATCAATTCTAAGTTTAAATGCAGGAATTTTATCAAAATCGAATTTTTCGATCATTTCAAAAAAATCCAATAAGCCATTTATTTTAGGCGGAGAGAAAACCATAAATCCTGGCCAATGGATTAAATGGCCTATTTGGGATGCAGAGAAAGACGAAAAAATCCTATTAGACGTGATGCGAAGCGGTGTTTGGTCCAGATCAAAAACAGTCATCCAATTCGAACAGGCTTGGGCAAAATTGATCGGTTCCAAAAGGTGTATAACAGTGGTTAATGGAACGAACGCACTGATCATTGCACTACACCAATCCCAAATTAACGCTGGTGACGAGGTCATTGTTACTCCTTATACGTTCATCGCTACCATACAATCCATTTTAGCGAATGGCGCTATCCCCATTTTTGTGGATGTAGATCCGACGACTTTCCAAATGGATCCCTCAAAAATCGAAGCTAAAATCACTAAAAGAACAAAAGCCATCATGCCTGTCCATATTTTAGGTCTTCCCTCTGATATGATCCGCATCATGGATATCGCTAAAAAGCACCAGCTAATCGTGATTGAAGATACATGCCAAGCTCCCTTAGCTGAAATAAATCATCAAAAAGTAGGCACGTTTGGAAAAGCTGGTTGCTATAGTTTTCAAAACTCAAAAAATATTGCCATCGGTGAAGGTGGCGCTATCATCAGTGACGATGATGCTTTTATGGATGCCTGTTATTCCTATCATAATTTAGGATTACCTTATGGAATATCCACTGGATCTGTGACGGCCGGGAGTCAAATGCAAGCAAACAAATTGAGATTCTCAGAATATCAAGCGGCGATTGGCCTGGCCCAATTAACCCGATTGGAAGCGCAAACGGAAACGAGAAATCAAAATGCGAATTATTTGACTTCCTTATTAAAAACAATACCAGGCATACATATTTTGCGTTTATACCCGGAAGTAACCAAAGCAGCTTACCATTTATATCCCTTTCGATATGACCAAACAGCCTTCAAAGGTTTGTCTAGAGCCCAATTTTTAAAAGCATTAGACGCTGAAGGAGTTCCTTGCATGGGTGGATATACGGCATTAAATACGCAACCGTTTTTAAAGCAGACGTTTGAATCGGTCAATTTCAAAAAGATGTACCATTCGGGTGAACTGAATTATGCCACTTATATGGAGCAGAACCAATGTCCCTTAAATGACACCTTATGTAATGAGGCGGTTTGGTTTACACAGAATATGCTTTTGGGTTCCAAAAACGATATGGATTTAATTTTCCAAGCGATCCAGCGCATCCATACACATGCAGATGAAATTAAGAAGAAGCTCCAATGATACAAAGCCCATTGATTGCATCCTGTTTTGATTCGGGCTTTTTAGAAGCGCACGATACCTATAATGCCATGTCGGTGGCGAGCGATGGACGTTTATATTATGTATTGTCGTCCGATCAAATTGATGTGGGCGGTCAAATGTTTCGGTTCGATCCCATTAAAGAAGAGATTAAATTCCTAGGTGACCTAAGCGTCCTTTGTGGGGAGGGAGGTCAAAAAAGCATCGCCCAAGGAAAGAGTCATGTCTTATTTTATGAATTTCAAAACAAACTGTACTTTTCTACCCATGTCGGATATTACCAACTTATAGATGGGATGGATCGCCTTCCGGAGCAGGCGCCGGATGGTTTTGATTTATATCCAGGAGGTCATATCCTATCCTATGATTTACAAGAGGAGTCCTTTGCCGATTTAGCCATGATCCCAAATGGAGAGGGTGTGGTCACGATGGTGATGGATACTCAGAGAGGAAATATCTTTGGTATTACTTGGCCCACGGGACAATTTTTCTGCTACCAGGTCAACGAAAAAAAGCTAACACTATTGGACAAGATTTCAGGAAATGGGGAAGCAGGAACGCCTGGAATCGATTTTCGTTCGTTATGTCGGTCGCTGGTCGTCGACGATGACACGGGTTTTTGTTATTATACGACCATCGAAGGAGACATATTTTATATGAATCCTTTTGAAATGAAAATAAGCGCATTAGACCGAGTTCATTTACGTTTGGATTATTTTGGAAAATACGATCCTACATTACCGGGAACGATGGGATATCATTGGCGACAAATCTTTTGGTATGCCCCTGAACATGTAGCCTATGGCGTTCATGGAAATTCCGGTTACTTATTTAAGTTTGACCCAAAGGCACAAACCGTCGAAATTGTCGATCGCATCACTTCTCTGCCTTCAAAAAAATCAGGATTTTTCGACCAATTCAGTTACGGCTATTTAGGATTTGCGTTGGGGCCTGATGGGAAAACCATTTATTATTTAACCGGCGGACCCATTTATGAAAATGGGAAAAGGATTGAGGGAGAAAAATCCATCGCCAAAGGCGCAGCTAAAGGATTAGAAAATTTGCATTTAGTCACTTATGAGATTCCGACAAATACCTACCGTGATCATGGTGCTATTTTTTATGAAAATGGTGACAGGCCCCTGTATGTAAATTCAATTGCTTTAGATACCTTGGGCAATGTTTATACCTTGGCTAGAATTAATAGAAAAGGTCGGACCGTTACGGATTTAATCAAAATCAAACTAGAAGCATGAAAATAAGGCTTATATTTTTTCTTTATTTAGCGACAATAGGCAATTGTATTTCGCAGTCGGTGATGCAAGTGGGTATTGCCAAAATCAACATTACACCCAAATCCCCCGCATTTATGACGGGCTATGCGAATCGCGATAAGCCCTCCGAAGGAGTTTTACATGATTTATGGGCAAAGGCGCTGGTACTATCCAATAAGCAGGAGAAGATGATCATCGTGACCACGGATTTATTAGGGCTTTCGCATCAGGTTTCTGAGGAGGTGGCTGAAAAAATTCAGGGGAAATTGGGGATCGAGAGGCGCCAACTCATGTTCAATTCATCACATACACATTCTGGACCTATGATATGGCCATCTTTAAGTGTCATTTCACAATATAGCCCAGAGGACCAAAAAATCGTTTCGGAATACACGCAAGTTTTGGTTGACAAATTAGTGACTGTGATTGTCAATGCCTATGAGCATCAGGAACCTATGCAGGTATTTGTGGGACATACATCGGCCGACTTTGCCATTAATCGAAGGGCTTTGGCCGCCCAGAAAAATGGCATTAACCTTCCCGGCCCAATAGATCACGATGTTCCTGTCTTGAAATTTATGAATTCATCGGGTGAAATTAAGGCAGTTTTATTTGGCTATGCGTGTCACAATACCACCTTGATGGGGAATAATTATTTAATCAATGGAGATTATGCGGGTTTTGCGCAAATTGACATTGAGAAAAAAATTCCTACCGCTACTGCATTTTTTATTTTAGGTTGTGCTGGGGATCAAAACCCAGAACCCCGCGGAACAGTGGAGCTTGCGATCAAACATGGAAATAGCCTAGCAGACCAAGTGGTCAATTTGGTCCACTCAAAAGATGTGAAGCCCATAAAAAATGAGCTTCAATCCTATTTCAGTACCATCCCATTGAAATTCAAAAAAGTGCCGGTGGCTGATTATCAAAAAGACTTACAGAGTCCGGATAAGTTTATCCAAAGAAGGGCCAAATTGATGTTGGAGGCCTATAATAAAGGTTGGAATACCGAAACTTACACCTACCCGATCCAAGGAATTCGGCTAGGAAATGAATTCAGAATGATTGCCTTGGGTGGCGAAGTGGTCGTTGATTATTCGTTGAGGACCAAGAAAGAATTTCCTAATAAAAATATTTTTGTTGCCGGATATAGCAATGAGGTCATGTGCTATATTCCTTCGGAACGCGTTTTAAAAGAAGGCGGATATGAAGCAGATTCAAGCATGATCTATTATGGTATGCCAGGACCTTTTGAAAAGGACATTGAAGAAAAAATCATGGCGGCGATTTACTTAACTCTAAAAAAAATAAAATAAATTACAGATTCAAAAACCTAAACCTATGAAAAACAAAGTACAAGCAAATTCTCGGAGAGAATTTATGATCAAGGCGGCTACGGCAGCCATAGCGGGTCCTTTATTATTTACGAATGAAGCGGCTGCTAAAATACCGGCGGGCACAAAACTAAGACATGCGGCCATAGGTGTAGGTGGGATGGGATGGGGCGATTTGCAACAATTCAAAAAACATGCTTCGGTCGAGATCGTCGCTCTTTGTGATGTAGATGAAAAAAATCTAAAACGTGCTGCGGACTTGTGTCCAGGCGCCAGAACTTATACCGATTACCGTGAATTATTAAAAGCGGAGCAGGACAACATTGATTCGGTGAATGTAACCGTGCCGGATCATAATCACTATGCGATTGCGGTGCAGGCGATCCGAAATAAAAAACATGTGTATTGTCAAAAGCCTATGTGCCATGATGTGGCGGAGGTGCGTGCATTAACCAAAGAAGCGGTAAAAGCAGGTGTTACGACCCAACTAGGAACTCAAATTGCTTCTACGATGGGCGACAGAACCGGGGTAATTATGATCAAGCAAGGCCTCATAGGCAAGGTGAAACATGCTTATTTATGTTCGAATCGGCCTGGAGCAGTAGCTAAATACCGATTAGTGGGTCCTAGACCTGCACAAGGACAAGAAGTTCCTTCGCATTTACATTGGGATCAGTGGATAGGAACGGCGCCGGTAAGGCCATATGCACCCGATATTTACCATTCAGCTATTTGGAGAACTTGGCAAGATTTTGGAACCGGTTGGTCTGGAGATATTGGTTGCCATATTTTTGATGCGGTTTGGAAAGGCTTGGATATGAAACCTCCAATTTCAGTCGTAGCTGAGGTTCAAAAATCATGGCAAAATTCACCTGAGCGTCGTGCAGATACATGGCCACAGGGAAATCATATTACATGGCAATTTCCGGGCAATGCGATGACAGAAAAGGATACACTCCAATTAGAATGGTTTGATGGCGAGTTTTATCCGCCGAAAGAAGTCATGGATTTATATAAGGGTGGAGAATATCCGGCTGAATCTGCGATGTTGATCGGAACGGAGGGCGCATTATTAATTCCGCATGGAAAAATGCCTGTGTACATTCCTTTTGGTACACCAAAAGAGGTGAAAATACCGACATTGGCTGAGCGAAATCATTACCATCATTTTGTGGATGCCTGTTTGGGAGGTGAAAAAACCGAGTCGCATTTTGCACAATCGGGACCTATGGCGGAAGCTGTTTTATTAGGAACGATTGCGATTCGCGTACCGGACCAATTGTTAACTTGGGATTCAGCAAAAATGAAATTCCCTAATTATCCAGCGGCAGAAAAGTTTTTAAAGAGAACCTATCGCAAAGGTTGGGAAGTCAAAGGATTCTAAACAGATTTAGATTTTAACATGAGAGTATTTCTGTTCCTTGCATTTGTTTTATGTTGTGCTCAAATTCCAAGGAGCAATGAATGGGATATATCTCCAGTGAGAACGCCCGCTCAGGAAAAATCAACGTTTAAAATAGAGCCTGGATTTACGATCGAATTAGTCGCCTCAGAGCCCATGGTCCAAGAACCGGTGGCCATGAGCTTTGATGGAGACGGAAGATTATGGGTCGTAGAGATGCGCGGATTTATGCCGGATATTGCTGGCAAAGGAGAGGTTGAGAAATCGGGCAGGATTTCTATTTTAGAAGATCAAGATGGCGATGGGGTGATGGACAAAAGCACCATTTATTTAGATGGATTGATTCTTCCTAGGGCTTTAGGACTCATTAAGGGCGGGGCATTGATTTCAGAAAATAAAGCGCTTTGGTTGACACAAGATACCAATGGCGACTTAAAAGCCGATACAAAAGTTCTGTTAGATTCAACTTATGCAAAAAATGGAGCGCCAGAACATTCGGATAATGGGCTTCTTTTAAATTTGGACAACTGGTATTACAATGTAAAATCTAGGCTTCGCTATCGCCTCATGGAGGGGAAATGGCAGCGAGATAGTACTGAATTTAGGGGCCAATGGGGCATGAGTCATGATGACCAAGGAAGGTTATTTTACAATTATAATTGGTCGCAATTACATGCCGATTTAGTGCCGGCCAACAGCATTACTCGAAATAAAAATCACAGCATCAGTTCCGGGATTGATCATGGCTTAACCACCGATCGAAGAATTTATCCAATCCGTTCAAATCCAGCCATCAACAGAGGATATATTGAGGGCACTTTGGACAAGAAAGGAAGGCTCAGGGAATTTACAGCCGCCTGCTCCCCCTTGGTTTTAAGAAGTACACTTTTTCCTACCCAATATTACGGCAATGCCTTGGTTTGTGAGCCTGCGGGTAATTTAATCAAGCGCAATGTGGTCACTGAAAAAAATGGAATTTTACAGGCCTATGACCCAAATCCACAACGCGAATTTTTAGCTTCTACCGACGAGCGTTTCAGGCCGACGCAAATGGCTTTGGGACCTGATGGCGCGTTGTATATAGCGGATATGTACCACGGAATCATTCAGCACGGTTCTTATATGACCCCCTATTTAAAAGAACAAAATCTTAAAAGAAAATTGGACGCGCCCATTCACATGGGAAGAATTTGGCGCATCGTTCCTAAGGGCAAAAATGTCAAAAAAGTTCACCCTTTACAGCAAGCCAGTGGTCCAACATTGATTTCATATTTAAGTAATCCAGATGGTTTTTATCGGGATATTGCTCAAAGGCTACTCATTGAAAGTCAGGACAAATCACTGATCCCTGAGCTGAAAAAAGCAGTCAAAAAGAATGCGTCTACTTTAGGCCGTTTACATGCCTTGTGGACATTGGAAGGACTACAAGCTGCTGATACAGAATTTCTAAGCTCATTGATTTTAGATGAGAACAGCCTAATTAAAACTAATGCCTTACGCTTGTTGGGCCAAAAACCCAATACGCCCACTGCCGCATTAGACGACAAACTAGTATCCATCGCACAGCGAGCGAAACCCACTGAGGCGGTCCAATTAGCCCTAAGTGTTCATTTGGCCAGCGCTAAAAGCCAACAAAAAATACTGGGAATTTTATTAAGTCAGCATATACACTCAGGCCTTTTTAGGGATGCAGTGATGAGTAGTTTATGGAATCGAGAATATGAATTTTTAAGCTATTTGATTTCATTGGATAGTTGGGTCACAGCTACGGCCGACAAAGAAATTATGCTAGAAATGATCACTTCTGCCGTGGTGAAAAAAGGAAAGGAAAGTGAAATAAAAGATTTATTGGCGCAAATTGATTCTAAAGAGCCTTTTACATGGAAAGAAAAAGTCCTTTTGACATCACTAGCAATTCAAGCACCGAATAGAAAAGACCTAAAACCTATCCAATTGGCCGCGATGCCTGCTATTTTCAAAGAGAAAAATAAAATTTTGGATGAAAACAAATGGGCCATGTTGGAAAACATGTTTCATTGGCCTCAAAAAACCATGGTTAGCCAGAAGGATTCAAAAAGCTTTTTGGATGAAAAATCTTTAATTCAATTTGCGGAGGGCCGACAAAAATATTTGGCCACTTGTTCAGGTTGCCATGGGGTGGACGGCAAGGGGATCAACCGATTTGCACCGCCATTAAGGGCTTCCGAGTGGGTTTTGGGGGATGCCACTACCCTATCGCTGATAGTATTGCATGGGATGGAGGGTCCGATGATCGTAGCTGGAAAAAAATATGATGCTCCGGCAATTTTACCTGTGATGCCCGCACATTCCACGATGGGAGATGCGGATATAGCCTCTATTTTAACTTACATTCGAAATGAGTGGGGAAATCAAGCGGAGCCTGTAGCCAGTCGATTTGTTTTTTCTACTAGAAATGTTTCTCAAGGCCGAGTATATCCTTGGAAAACGGATGAAATAAAGAAATATGTTGAAAGTCTAAAGAAACCTAATTAACCAAATGAATGATGGAAAATAACCAACGAATCATGGAGAGAGAGATTGACCGCAGAAAGTTTTTGCGAGGTTTGGGATTAGGTATTGGGGGTGCGGCAACATTAGGCTTGTATGGAGCAAATGGAGAAACCATCAAAGCCGTTGAAGGTCCTGCGATGGGAGTCGTCGTTCATTCCTATTGGGCTCGTTGGAACTCTAAAACGACGAGCGATCATTACCCAAGTTTCACCAATGCCTTGCAGCTTTTAAGGCATTGCAAGGAAATAGGTGCTGGTGGAATTCAAGTAACCTTGAATGATTGGACGGATGATTTTACCAAAAAAATGCGGGATGAAAGGGAAAAACTGGGTTTATACATCGAAGGAAGCATAGGTTTACCTAAGAATGAGGCCGATGTACCTAGATTTGAAGCCCAATTAGTATATGCGAAAGAAGCGGGAGCCAAGATTTTAAGAACGGTTTGTTTATCCGGTAGGCGTTATGAAAATTTTCATTCACAGGCTGAATTCCAACATTTCAAATCGATCGCCATTACTTCATTGCGTTTAGCCGAGCCGATTGTCAGGAAACATAAAATTAAATTAGCGGTTGAAAATCATAAGGATTGGAGGGCAGCGGAAATGGTGGAATTAATTAAGCTCATTGGAAGTGAATGGGTGGGTGTCACCTTGGATTTTGGAAATAATATATCGCTTTTAGAAAATCCCATGGAGGTGATTAGCACCTTGGCTCCTTATTCATTCTCCACGCATGTGAAAGATATGGGGGTCCAAGAATATGAAAAAGGGTTTTTACTTTCGGAGGTCCCTTTGGGTCAGGGAATCGTCGATTTGCCTGCTGCTGTGGCTTTATGCAAAAAATTAAATCCGTCGATTACATTTAACTTGGAAATGATCACGCGTGATCCTTTAAAAATACCTTGTTTGGATGCGGCTTATTATGAGACCATGGGGGATATTTCATCATCTGCTTTAGCCAAAACCTTAGCCATGGTGAGAGAGAAAAAATTTGAGGGTAAATTACCTCAAACGAGCCAATTGACCGGAGAGCAGGCTTTGGCTTATGAGGAAAAAAATATAGTGGATTGCTTACAGTTTAGTAAAAGTAAATTAGGACTAGGATAAATAAAACATAAAAATGAGCGTAGGATTAGACAAAAAAGAATTTCCGGGAATTAATTTATTTGATTTGACAGGAAGGGTGGCCATTATTACAGGTGGTTCAAAAGGATTGGGGCTTGCCATGGCAGCAGGACTGGCATCTGCCGGGGCGCATATTTTATTGGTCAATCGAAACAAAGAGGAAGGCGAAAATGCGGCAAAAGAGTTGGCCACTACCTATCCGGTCGACGCCCTTTTTTTCCAAGCGGATGTAACCCAACAATCAGAGACTGAGGCAATGGCGGCATATGCTTTTAAGCAATGGGGACGTGTTGATATTTTAATCAATAGTGCGGGAATAAATATCCGAGGGGCGATCGATGAATTATCGCTAGAAGATTTCAAGCAAGTGATGGATGTTAACGTGACGGGGACTTGGTTAAGTTCTCGGGCCGTGATTCCTTACATGAAAAAAGGAAAAAGGGCAAGCATCATTAATTTGGCGAGTGCATTGGGACTCATTGGATTGTCTAATCGCACGCCTTATACGTCGAGCAAAGGAGCGGTGGTCCAAATGACTCGAGCATTATCCTTGGAAATGGCACCCTTTAATATCAATGTAAATGCCATTTGTCCGGGTCCATTTTTAACGGAAATGAACTTGCCGATTGCTGATACGGAAGAGGGTTTAAAATTTGTGGTAGGTGCCACGGCATTAGGCCGTTGGGCTGAATTAAAAGAAATTCAAGGTGCAGCCATTTATTTAGCTAGTGACGCAGGCAGCTACATGGTGGGTGCTATGTTGTCCGTGGATGGCGGTTGGACCGCCCGATAAAAATAGCCTCCCGTTAATCGCTTTCCGGAAGGCTAACAATTTGATTATACGATAAAAGTCAATAGGTAAATGGCTAAAATAGAAGTGAAAGCCATGATGACCGTACCGACGCTATGAGATTTATTTCCTTCTTTGATCGTCAAGCCTGATAATTGAGTCACAGCCCAGAAAAAACTATCATTGGCATGTGATATCGCAATCGCACCCGCCCCTATCGCCAAAACGGCAAATACCCGCATCGATTCTGAGTCAAGACCTAACGTTCCTAAGATGGGAGCGATAATAGACGCCGTTGTAATCATCGCGACCGTTGACGATCCTTGAGCTGTTTTTAGAAAAAAGGCAAGAATAAAGGGCAAGAAAATTCCCCAGTTGGCCGTACTCATATTTGAAGTAACAATATCAGCAATCCCTGAGTTCTGAAGCATTTTACCAAAAATCCCTCCAGCACCTGTAATCAAAATCACGGGGGCGGCGATCACTAATGAATCACCGATCCAACCGGTCGAAGAAAGCACTTGGCGATCAAATTTCTCAGGAAGTGTAAAGGATAAAAAAGCACCTATTAACAGCGCAATGATGGGTGTGCCTAAGAATAGGATGATATCGGTCAATTGATTTTCGCCCAATGGCTTAGAGGGATAACTAGCCACTGAAGCTAAAATAATCAGTAAAAGAGGGAAAATGATGGGTAAAAATGATTTGAAAGCGGATGGTTTTTTTCCGCTTGTTTCCTGTTGTTCGCCTTCGGCAAATTTGGGTTCAAGCTCTATTTTAGTGACGTATTTTTTGACAAAATAATAGCAAGGAACTAAACTGATCAGACTGACTACGATGCCCCAAAAAATAACCATACCTAAATCGGCGTTAATAATTCCTGCTGCGGCAATTGGGCCAGGCGTCGGTGGAACGAGTGAATGACTTGCGGTGGCACCCAAAGCCAAAGCCACGGTGGTTGCCGCATATGGTACTTTTCCTTTAAAAGAAAGAGACTTACTGATGGGATTCATCATGATAAAAGTACTATCGCCAAACACGGGAATGGAAAGGATCCAACCGCTCAACATCATGGCTAGCATGATGGATTTTTCGCCAATCCATGAAAGGACTTTTTGGGCAAGGACCATGGCGCCACCTGTTTTTTCGAGGAAGGTACCGATGGTTACCCCTAATAAAATCAAGAGTCCGATGTTTCCTAAAACTCCTCCAAAACCGTCTTTAACTGATTTCAAAATAAGCTCTGTAGGCATTCCGACACAAATACCGAAACCAATGGCACCAATGAAAAGAGCTAAAAATGGATGAATGTCAAATTTTGATATGGCTAATAAAATTACCCCAAGAGATAATAGGGTGATTAAAAGGGTTATCATATTAAATAGGTTTTTGGTGAAAAAGTATTCCAATTAAGTATTAAAATTTCACAAAATTGTTCTATGTTAGGATTTTATTTTCAAACAAATAGCAAACATGGCAAGATTTACAAATCAGGTAGCATTAATCAGTGGCGGAGCAGATGGCTTAGGGAAAGGAATAGCCGCATTAATAGCTTCAGAAGGAGGCAAAGTAGTATTACTCGATAGCAACCCATCCAAATTAGAGCAAACCGAAAGCGAATTTAAATCGGCCGGTTATGAAGTCATGACGATTGTCGGCGATGTCACTTCAGAGCAAAGCATCATTTCAGCTTATGAGGAGGTTGGCAAAAAATATGGACAAATTCACATTATGGTCAATTGTGCGGGTATCGTGGGGCCAACTAGCACCAAAATCACGGATTATTCCACGGAGGATTTTGATCGCTTGTATCAGGTAAACCAACGAGGTACCTTTTTGATGACTAAATACGCTGTGAAGGCGATGGAACCTTTTGGCTATGGACGCATTTTGTTAATTGCCTCCATGGCTGGGAAAGAAGGTAATCCGGGAATGATTGGCTATTCAGCCTCCAAAGCCGCGGTTATTGGCATTGTAAAATCCATTGGAAAAGAATATGCAACTGCTGGCATTACGATCAATGGACTTGCTCCGGCGGTGATTAAAACCGCCATGAACGCGGATACCGACCCTAAGCAATTGGAATACATGGTCGCCAAAATCCCGATGGGAAGATTAGGGGAAATCGATGAGGTGGCTAAGATATCGGCTTGGATTGTTTCTGAAGAATGTACGTTTACGACAGGGTTTTTGTTTGATATTTCGGGAGGGAGAGCTACTTATTAGGGAAGAGGGATTAGGTAAGAGGTAATAGGTAATAGGTAATAGGTAAGAGGTATTAGGTATTAGGTAATAGGTTAGAGGTATAGGGATTCAAAAATATATATCAAATCAGTAAAAAATTATAGCTATGAAACTAAAAAAATCCAGCTCTAACATAAAAATGGCAATCGTTTTAATGCTTTTAATGCTGAGTGGGGTCGTGAAGAGCCAACATAATGACGACATCAACAGCCGAGACATCCTCTATCTAACTTCAGGTGGAAAGTTGCAACCTTTGCAGGCCATTATGGACATTCGGCATTATACGATAAGTTTGGATGTCGATATAGCGAAAAGATCCATTAGCGGTTTTACTGAAGTCAGTTTGAATTTATCACAAAAATCAGACACCATTCTCTTGGATTTAATCCATCTATACAAAGTCACCCAAATCAAGGTGAACAACAAACCCGCATCCTATTATCAACATGATGATAAAATATTCATTAGCTCAAAAACAGGTTTCAACGAAGGCCATCAAAAAGTTTGGATTGAATATCATGGAATTCCACCCGTAGCCATTAAGCCGCCATGGGATGGTGGATTTACCTGGGAGAAAGATAAAAATGGGAATGACTGGGTATCCATCAACATACAAGGGGAAGGTGGAAAAATGTATTTTCCATGCAAAGACCATCCCAGCGATGAACCGAATGAAGGTGCTGATTTGAAAATTAGCATTCCTTCTCAATTAAAAGTCGCGGGACCGGGGCTTTTAATGACTGTGTCAACTAAAAAGAATAAGTCAACCTATCATTGGAAAACCAATTACACCATCAGCAATTATTGCATTTTATTTAACATAGGAAAATACCAGGTCGTTAAGGATGAGCTAGTTACCGTCTTGGGCAACAAAGTTCCTATTGAATATTATGTTTTGGAAGTAGATACGATGCATGCCAAAAAAGTCATTGCTACCAAAAAACGTGACAATCAAATCTTGGAAAAATACTTTGGTGAATATCCTTGGGCAAAAGAAAAAATAGGCATTGCCGAGGTACCCAATTCGGGCATGGAACATCAAACCATGATTACGTTTGACAATAAATTTGCCTATAAAAATATCGGAGGCCAAGAATATTCAGCGAATCTATTTCATGAATATGCACACGAATGGTGGGCCAATAAAGTCACCAACAAAGACTGGGGGCACATGTGGATCCAAGAAGGGATTGCAACCTACGCAGAAGCTCTAGCGATGTTGGAAATCGGCGGTGAGCCAGCCTACAATGAAATTATAGCAGGCCATAGAAAAGGGGTTCGCAACAAGCATGCCGTGGTTCCTGGGGAAGAAGTCACCGAAGAAGAAGTCTATTCAGGAGGGGATATTTACGGAAAGGGATCTTTTTTCATGCACAGTTTGCGTTATTTAATTGGCGATGACGTGTTTTTCCCAACCTTAAAAACCTTAGCCACCGATCCCATCTACACCTATGATCATTTTGTGACTACTACGGATGTTGAAAAGCTATTTAGCTCAAAATCAGGAAAAGATTTAAAACCATTTTTTGATTTTTACCTGAGAACAACCCAAGTGCTGGACGTAAACATCAAAGAAATTGGCTTTCAGAAATACCAAATCAAGGTGGCTAATTTAATGATGCCATTGCCTTTTGAGGTGACCGTTAATGATAAAACGAGTCGCATCGTGATGGACAATAAGGGTCTTATTGTCAATAGTATTTTGCCACCCCAAGTAGATGCGAAAGGATATTATTTGAAAAAAGTAACGCTCCAATAATGAAACAAATTCTTTATTTATTTTTTGGCATTAGTCTGATTTTCAATGGTTCAACGGCACATGCAGATGATTACCCGGTCAATAAAAACATCGACATAAAACATTATGCTTTTGGGATAAATCTATCTGACAGCAACGATGAAATTAGGGGCATTGCGACCATAACTATTGATTTTAAAGAATCGGGTGTTCGAAATTTCCGATTGGATTTCGTCAATCAAAAAGCGGATAAAGAGAACAAGGGTATGGCGATTGACGCGATTACGGTAGGTGATCAGCCCATTCGGTATACCCATCAAAATGATGAAATCATCCTTGATTTACCGAGCCCGTCGACAAAAAACCAAACCATCATTTTTACAATAAAGTATCATGGTGTTCCTTTGGATGGATTAAGGATTGGGAAAACCAAATTAGGTGATCGCAGTTTCTTTAATGAAAATTGGCCTAATCGGGCTAGGCACTGGTTGCCAACTTTGGATCATCCATCAGATAAAGCCACATCTGAATTTAAAGTCAAGGCACCCTCACATTACAAAGTCATTTCCAATGGCCTTTTGTTAGAAGAATCTGAATTAGGGAACAATGTGAAGTTGACACACTGGAAACAATCCGTCCCTTCCTCCTGTTGGCTATTTGTGATCGGCGTGGCTGAGTTTGCGGTGCAATATTTGGAACCGTTCATGGGCAAATCCATAGAAACTTGGGTCTATGCTAAAAATAGAGAGGAGGGATTTTATGATTTCCAGGAGCCGACCAAAAAAGTTTTGGAATTTTACAGCCAATATGTGGGACCATTTGCCTATGAGAAATTGGCCAATATCCAGACACCTAGTGTGAATGGGGGGATGGAAAGTTCGTCGGCTATTTTCTATGGGGAAGATTTGGTGACAGGCAAAAAATCGGAAAGAACTCGGAATGTAGTCATTCATGAAATAGCTCACCAGTGGTTTGGCAATTCAATCACGGAAACGACTTGGGATGATGCCTGGTTGAGTGAGGGCTTTGCGACATTTTTCACTTTGCTCTTTATTG
>CAIZMB010000022.1 GCA_903933935.1 uncultured Cytophagaceae bacterium | reverse complement strand
CTGGCAATCAAGCACTTCATTCAGACTACCCAACGATTGAATTTGCTTTTTTTCCTGTGAGCAGGATAGAGAAAATATGATAAAAAAAAGCAAGAATATCCTTTGAAACATATTTGATTGGACTAAATACAAAAATAATCAAAAGAAAAAATTCTAGGCCTTCTAAATGACATACCTGACAAAAATCAATTATTAAAATGAGTAACCAAACCCTACATTAAAATTAAGACCTTGAACAGCATAATTCAGGTAGCGTTGATACGCTTTGCCTGTTAGATTATTCCCTTGAACATGAAAACTGGTATTCGGATTGAGCTGATAATGCATTTTAACGTTTAAGTCCATGATGTCCTCTAATGCTAAGGATTTACTGGTTTTTAGATCACGAGCATATAAGCCTTTAATAATGTACACATCGGGTGACAATAAAAGTTTATTGGATAACCGAATTGAATTGGTCCAAGAAGCGACCAAATTAGGCCTATGAAAAGGCTTGTCAATAATCAAGTTGTCGTACGTGGCTGCGTCAAACTTTATCCCCGTGGTAATACCCTCAGCCATCTTGAAATTAAAGTGACCTGTTAAATTGACCACTCTAACTTTCTTTTCATCCCCAAGGTAAATTAATTCAAAAGCACCATTTTGATTCGTTGAATTGACAAAAAATGGAAGATCTGCATATTCGGAATAGGCATATTTGAGTTCAAAATCGACATACTTTTCAGTAGTTCCCTTGATTCCACCATACACATTTCCTACTTGGCTCGTATTTTTAACCTGGGTATTAGCTCCAAGCCAAGGCAATTCAGAAGTAAAATTGGACAATGAATTAAACTGCACATCTCCACCTACCCCACCAAATAAATGAAAAATATCAGTTGGCGCATAATCAATGGATATTTGTGGAAAAACACTCCCCTGTGTTTTAGTAGCTAACCCATCACTCGAATTAATGATATTCAAACCTACTTGCAAAGCAATTCGAGCACCGGAAAACTGAATTTTTGGCTTTAATCGATAAAATTGTCTACTAAGACTGGTGCCCTGCTTTAGTTCCGACATGATAAAATCAGCATCGATTTGCCCAATCAAATTAGAACTAAAATCGGTTGAGTATTGAAATTTGGATTGAGAAACCCATTCCGATTCATTTCGTTGATTAGAGAAAAAATGAAAAGACGAAGTACCAGAATAATCCGATTTACCCTCCTTGTCCGAATTACTAAAGTTACCTGAAACTAAAAAACGATTGTTAATTACTTCTATATCGCGAATCGTATAATATTTGGGAATTTCTTGCATCCCATAAAATGCGGTAGAATTTTCTTTATAGGAAATCCGACTATCCCAAAAAACATTCTTCCCAAAACTACGACTAGAAAAGCGAACCTCATTCTCGCTTCTTCCTGAATATTCGTTTAAAACAGAGCCCGTTTGATTGGCATCATGATTTACATACAAGCCTAAAAATTTATTCTCCCGAGGAGCGTAACCCGTATTAAAATTAAACAAAGTGCGTCCGTAATTCCCAGCCCCAAATTTGGCAATATTCGTATTTTTAACCGTAATGATAGCTAATTTCGAACCATTCACTTGTAACTTCAAAGCCTCTGGTTCAGTGAATTTAGGTAATGAATCCAAAGGCCAATTCCTTGATTCCATTTTCAAAATAACAGATGGAGATTCTATTTTAAAGGAAGGTAATTCATCATATTTTCGATCTGATACCTTTAAGTCAATTGATTTTTTTGCCCCACCAAAAGTGGTAATAACACTTCGGTCAATCGTTCCTTTCTGTGCCCATAAGGAAGTGCTAGCAAACAAGCCAACAAGACACAATAATTGCCTCAGAAGAATCCCATTACCTTTATACACCTGTTTTATCATGTTTAACATCCTTATTTTAATGCTTGCAATTTAACTTTAGCCTGCTTTTTAATCTCCGCATCGCTAGAACTTTCAATCAAACTAGATAAGATCGCTTTGCTTTGTGCCATGTTTTTCAAATTGGCAAAATTGTCAGCCAATAATAAAAAGGCTTTCCCCACAACTGAGGCTTCCGCATCATAATAGCGACCAGCCTTCTCCACAAAATTCATTCTAATGTGATCATTTGATTCTTTATATTTGGCATCATTTGACAACAAGGTCGCAAGACGCAAGGAAGCCAATGCACCTTTTGAAAATGAGTCAAATTTTGTCGTCTCAACTAACCATTGAGTTTCTTTTTGCTTGTCCCCTTTTAATTCATACCCCTTCGCAATCTCTTCCGTATAGGTGGATAAAACCAAAGAATCTTTTGTGGCCAATTGCCTGAATTGATTTGCCGCTGAGTCCAAATAACCCATTTTCAAATATCCTTTCATGATACCCGTGCTGGATACAGAAAAGAGTGAATCAACAGAACTCTTTAAAACTTTTTTATAGAGTTCGGTCGACTGAGCATAATTTTTTAATTGGAAATGAGATTCCGCCATATAAAAATTAGCCTGAACAACACTTTCAAATTTTGGGTATTTTGTTAAAAATTTGGGTCCTAATAGGGTTACATCTTTATAACGTTTAGAATTAAAACTCAAACGAACATTTTCAAAACTACGATCCGCATTATCTTCGTCTTCTGGATTAGCCAATTCGAATTTTTCAGAGATAGCGATGAATTCAAGCGAACGATTTGTTCTGTTTAACATTTCACGTAGGCCGACAATTGCATCCTTAGCAGATGGGTCTTTGGGAAATTCCGTTACTATTCTCCTATAATCATCAGAAGCTGCAAAAAACTGACCTGTATTTTCATAGGATTGCCCCTTCACCATCAATGATTTTATCAAAAGTTCGGGTGCCAAATTAGGTCGATTAACTAAGTCATATAGACCTTTGATAACTTTAGCATAGGCCTCATTCGTTTGCAATCTGAAAAGACAATCATAATAGCGATAAGTATTAAAATCTGCCACTTCTCCAGTTTTACCCAGTTTTAATAACTTTTCATATTCGGTAGAAGCCTCCTTATATTTTCGCAGATCATACAGTATAGAAGCTTTGCGGGCAACGATTTCAAATTTATTTTCCACTGAAATCGAACTAGCTAAGTCAAAATATTTGATCCCTTCATTTAATTTACCCGCAGCTACAGAAACCTCAGCTAGATTTAAATAAGTATTGTATTTGGTAGCCAAATCTTTGATATTAGTTTCATATTCCACAAAATACTGTTGGGCTTTTTCATACATCGACATATACGTAAAAGACTGAGCTAAACTTAATCTAACTCGCTGCTTAAGTCCATCCATGTCAGCATTTGAAGAAATATCTGAAAGCAAATTCATATATACTTTGACAGCCTCGGGATTTCGATTTGTTTTCGCTAATATTTCTCCTTGGCCATATTTAGCATATGAAGCTATTTCAGAATTTACTGGATAATTGAGTGATTTTTTAAAGTCTACTAAGGCCTCATTCAAATCATTCGATTTATATGCTCGGTTAGCCTTATCGTACAACAAGGACTGATAAATAGCTTGAACATCTGAATTCTGGCCTTTTGCTTGTTTTAGATAAGTCTCAATCGCACCTAAGTTACCCCAATTGCTAACTGTGAAAATCCTTAACTTCAATAAATCATTAAGGTTTTTTCCTTTGGGAAAACGTTTGTTGCACTCGTCGATTTCAGTTAATGCCAAAGTAAATTTCTTTTGATCATTCAAAATACCAATCTTCTTAAGATAGGCATCTTGAGTAACCAAAGGGTCAAAATTCACAGATTTAACTAAATCAAATGACTTGACCGCAGCTTCTTTTTGATCTAAGGCTTCCAAAACCAAACCCTTATTATATTCAACATGTTGGCCCAATGAGTCCTTAACAAAAGCAATTTTCTCAAACTCCGATTTCGCTTCTTTTAAATTCTTGGTTTTAAATAAAGAAAATGCTTTTTTAAAGGTCAATAACCGAGTAATTCTCTCTGGGTATCTCGTAAATAATTGTTGGTATACCTGATAAGCCTCTTGGAAATCTTCTCGTTGAAATCTCAAATTACCGACCATCAAACCAATATCATCAAGCTTAATTTTCGAATTTGGGTTTTTCAAAAGTGGGCTTGCATAGGAAAGCAATTCTGAGAATTTTTCCTGTTTTAATAAAGCACTGGTAATCCAGCGAGGTGCTTCCAAACCATAAATTGATTCTCCTTCAATAAATTTAAAGTCCTCAATGGCTAAATCATAATGCTTGCTATTAAAATTAATTAAACCAGAAAAATAAGCTGCAGGCTGAGAATATTCTTCCTCGGATTCACCTTTGATTTGGTTAAATATGCCGTGCGCCTCGTCTTTTTGACCTATTTGATAATAAGCAACGGCTAATTTGAATTTAAATTCTAGGTTAGTCAGTGAACCTTTAGACAAATATTTAATGGCTCGTTTCCAATCCCCCGCCTCATAAAAATAGATTCCTAAATCACGAACGAGGTCTGCTGAATATGGATTCTTAGGATAATTTTCAACAAAGCGATTAGCTAGTACCTCGGCCTCAGGACGCATGGAATAGATTGAACACATGCACAATAAATATTCTGCTGATATTTTTTCACTCAGCATTTCAGCATTCGATTCCGTTAGACCATACAGATAAGTCCTAAATGCCTCTTGGGCCGCCAAATAATTTCTAGCTTCAAAAAAGGATTTGCCTAGCCGATAATGAATTAAATGATCTGTAGAACTTTGAGTTTGCTGACCAGAAACTGATCCACAAGAAATAAAAAATAAAAATATGATTAATCTAAAAAACGGAATACTATTTCTCATTAAAACCAATAAAAAAATTAGGATTAACACAATAATACAACATATTTTTCAATTTATAATCGGATATTAAACGGTAAATTCAGAATTTAATTATTAAATACCTGCGCAATTTTCCATAAATTTGAAAATTAATAATTAAACCAAGATATGGCCGTTCAATCAACCATTAAAAATACTATCCGTTTTATAATTTGTGCCATGTTAATGCTCGTAGCCTCAAGCATGTTTGGACAGGATAACATTAAAAAAACTCCCCCAATAAAGTTAGGTGGATATTTGATTTATGAAAAAAACGGACATGGACTTATTGCAACGGTGGAGCTTGTTGGCAAAGGAGATTTTGAGAACGCAAAGAAAAAATGTGACGACTTAAATGCAAATGGATTTGATGATTGGCGTCTACCGACTAAAGAAGAATTTGACCTGATTCATCCCAAATTAAATTTCAAGAAATTAGGTAATGGCGGAATATTCAAATCGACTTGGTATTGGACATCCACAGAAATAGACAAAGGCAATGCGTGGACTCACAATTTAAATACGGGCATGCAATCCAGTTATTTTAAAGATTTCAAATGTAACATCATGGCTGTAAGAAGCTTCTAAACCCACTCAAACTATGAAGCATGTAACATTATTATGCTTACTATTCATTTCATCACAATCCTTTTCCGCTCCCAAAAGAGAAAAATGGATCAAGCTTTTTAATGGCAAGAATATAAAAAATTGGACTGTTAAAATTCACCACCATGAAGTGGGAGAAAATTATGGGAATACATTTAGAGTAGAAGATGGAATCATAAAAGTACGATATGATCAATATGACAAGTTCAACGAGCGTTATGGGCATTTATTTTACAATACACCCTACTCCTATTATAAACTAAAAATAGACTATCGTTTTACTGGTATTTGGCGCAAAGATGCTCCCTCCTACACGGAAAGGAATTCTGGCATTATGTTCCACTCGCAAGATCCTAATACAATACTTAAAGAGCAGGATTGGCCTATTTCAGTTGAAATGCAATTTTTAGGCATGCTAGCAGATGGAAAACCAAGACCCACTGGAAACATGTGTTCCCCCGGTACAGATGTCGTGTATAAAGGTCGAGTGGACCCTAGGCATTGTATCAATTCATCGTCAAAAACATACGATGGGGATCAGTGGATTCATGCTGAGTTAATCGTTCGGGGCGATTCACTTGTCACACATATTATCAATGGCGAAAATGTGTTAGAATATACCAATCCTCAAATAGGGGGTGGAGTTGCCAATCGATATAATCCTGCATTGAAAATTGATGGCCAACGATTAAAAAGTGGATTTATAGCCTTACAAAGTGAAGGCCAAGAAATTGATTTTAAAAATATCGAGCTATTAGATATGTCTAAGCAGAAATAATTGATTCGTATTTTTTCAATTGGCGATTCATCACTCGGAACCATATAGGTGGAAACAAAGCTAAAACAATCATTCCTGGATATCCGGTAGGCATTTGAGGTGCATCATCATGATGTCGAAGGATTTGATATTTCCGAGAGGCTAAATAATGATGGTCACTATGTCGGCTCAGTTCAAAAAGCATTAAACGCCCCAATAAATGATTACTATTCCATGAATGTTTTGGTAAAACTCGTTCAAAATTTCCGCTTGGATTGCGCTTACGTTTTAATCCATAATGCTCAATGTAGTTTACTGTTTCCAACAATAAAGCACCGATAGTAGCTGAAATCAAGAAAGAAAAAATTGTATTTAGACTAAAATTAAATCCAATAATCGCAATCAATATCAGCTGTGCGCACGTAAATAGCAGCATCTCATTTTGAAAACTAAAAAAACCTAAACCCTTTTTTTTCAACTCAGCTAGGTTAATTTTCCAAGCTTTAAAATAAGTTCCAAAAACCGTTTGTGGCCAAAAAGAATAAATCGACTGGCCTAAAACAGCTGAACTCGGATCCTCCTCCGTTGCCACATGCGCATGATGTCCCTTATTATGCTCAATAAAAAAATGGGTATATAAACTTGTCAGCAATAATAACTTAGCCAAAAACTGTTCAAAAACAGATTTCCTATGCCCCAATTCATGAGCCACATTAATCCCAAATGTTCCACATAAAATCCCCATGGAAATTATTTGACCCATCAAATCAAATCCTGAACTTTCCGATATGTTTGAAAGAAAAAGATACAGACTGCCATAATGCAATAGCACAACCGCATACAATATCCAATCATAGAAATGATCATTTCTGATTTGGTCCTCCACCTCTTCCCCCACATTTTCATCAACGGGTCTCATGATCAATTCTAAGATGGGGATCATGAAAAAAATATAAATCGGCACAAGCCAACAAAAAAAGCCGTGAGATTTGAACCCAATGATGGCCAATAAAAAAATAAAAAAAGGACTCAAATACCGAAATGGCCTCAAGATTATTTTTTTCATATTAAGGGATTATATTTCAAATATAAAATAAATTGTACCTTTAATCACAAAACAAATAGCCATGAAATCGATTTATTTAATTGTATGTCTTGCGCTTAGCTCTTTCGTTTATGGCCAAACTACGGCAAACAAAAACATTCAGGGCTCAAACCAACAAATTTTTTCCATCATACTGAAAGACCAATTTATTCTAACTGGAAATAAAATCAGTGAAAATGAGTCGTCTATTTTGTTTCGAGATTTTACTCTTGGAGAAATCAGCCTACAAAAATCGAATATTCTGAATGTTTCTGAACTAAAAGGAGAACTCTATGTAGAACTCATTTTAAATGATGGAAAAACAATTTTAGGAAAATTAGCATCAAAAACTGAATCGACACTTAGTATTCTAACACAAAATCTAGGTCAGATTACCCTCTCTAAATCAGCCATTAAATCGATAAAAATCATCGAGGAAAGTCAAATCAAAAATGGGCAATATTTATTTCCTAACCCGCACCCAACCCGCTACTTCTTTGGCCCATCAGCCATTCCACTAAAAAAAGGAGAAAAGTATTTTCAAAATGCTTACTTATTATCCAACAGTGTACAAATTGGTCTTAGTGATGAGTTATCGATTGGCGGCGGTGTGGTTGTCCCATTCTTATTTTACATCACTCCTAAATTCGGAAAAAAAATAAGGGATAATGTTCATGTGGGTGGTGGTATTTTAATAGCAAGCTCCCTTATTAGCAATTTGAATTTGGGCGTGGGAGTAGGATATGGATCCATCACATTAGGCTCCCATGAAAACAATGTGACTCTGAATGTTGGTTGGGGAGCCACTAAAGGTGACTCATATGACGCAGTTACTAACACGAGTAGGACTTCTTGGAGCTTTGCCAATAAACCTATGTTCACCTTATCAGGCATGACCCGAATTTCCCGAAGGTGTATGTTGGTCAGTGAAAACTGGTTTTTCGCGGTCAATGAATATACCTATGACGATCAAATGAAAGCCAATGGAATTATGCAAGCCAATGGCGTAAAAAGCAATTACAACGGCATCATATCAGGCGGCGTAAGAATTATGTTGGAAAAAAGTTCCTTCGACTTTGGCGTTTTAACCCCCATGGGATCAAGCAGCTCCCTCATGGGAATTCCATACATCGATTACGTAATTAAATTTTAAATAGAATAAGTCAACTCATTTTTCTTAACCGTTGGGTCCATTAAGTACGTGATAACCGTACCGCTACTTAAAAGCTCTACGACACGAAAACCCTTATGCGGCGTTCCCCAACTACCTCCAATGTGTGAGTCAAATAAGAAGGGTAATTTACCCACCATTTGTACCCCATCCTGGTCATGTTCGTGGCCATGAAAAACGGCACGAATATTGGGGTATTTTTTAATCAATTCAAAAAATGCAGGAGTTTCTATTCCATTTTTAGTCCACTTAGCTTGAGGAATGTGTAAAAATAAAAATATATTTTTACGTTTTTTGTTGGCCTCCAATTGAGCTTCGAGCCACATTAAATCTGGAGAAACATACGTTCCCTGCTCATTAGACGTGTCACCTAGCAAAACCAATGAGTTTTTAACCACCTTTTGATGATTCAAAGGCATGCTCCAAACTTGCTCCCAATAGTCAGATGAACACTTATCATGATTCCCTCTCGTCACAAAATAAGGAACTTTCAATCCATCTATTTTTTGCTTGGCTTGAGATAAAAAAGACTTTTCATCATGTACAATATCACCATTCATGACACAAAAATCTAAGGGATTTGAACCATGGAATAAATTAATTTTCTCAATAATTGTATCCATCATAGCCTCATAAGGAGTATTAGGTTGGCCGTAATGAGAATCAGACGCAACGGCAAATCTCATTTTAACTTGATCCTTAAATGCATCTACATCCTGTGCAGATATTGATTGAAATCCTCCACCCATAAAAAATGCGGAAGCAAAGGAAATGTTTTTTACAAAATGCCTACGAGAGAGTTGATCTTGATTTTTCATAATTAATTTTTCTTAAATATAATGAATGGAACAGCAACCGAAGTTAAATAGACAGGATTTTGTGTTAATTTATCATTAAAACATTCCCAAGGTGATCCAAAACTATCCCCTTTCCTGAAGTCGCCCTGGCGCAATTCTTGCATATATTCTTTAGCTAATTTTTGTGCTGATTTAAAATCGACATACGCAATAGCCTGACAAACCCAAGCAACCGGCGTTCCCCAATAGGCCCCATTTTGATAGGTATTAATGGGAACGACACTTTTTTCCCAAGCCGATGTAGCGCTAAAGTCATCCGACTTTAAAACATGTCGAATATTTCCTTTTTGAGATAGTTCACCTTTCAAATAAGCATCTCTTAAATATTGAGCTGCTTTTAAACGTGATTGACCCTTTAAAATACCTAAGTGAATTGCCTGAGATGTAGCCCAAACATCTGCTTGGCCGCTCATTCCCGTACTGGCACGAAGCATACCTCGAGTATCTATAAATGTACGTTTAATCGATATACTCAGAAGGTTTGCCTCCTGTTGATAGCGCAAGGCCTTTGATTTATCCCCCATTCGACCATATAAATAGGCCATTTGCTTAGCTGCCTGATATTTTAAAAGCGAGGCATAGCATAATTTTCCAGTGATATAAATAGCATCACGGAAACCAAAATCAACTCCCCTATTGCTATCGTCAACCTCTATCAAATGAGATCGAGCGTTGGAAGGTGGCATTTGATACGCCATCTCCAATCGGTCTATCAGTTTAACCCCTTTAATTTCTTTTGTTAATTGCTTAGTTTGCGAAAAGGATTTAACATAAAAATAGGCCATTTGTATGAAAAAAAACGGATCACAAAAGGGCGGTTGCATACCCCATTTTTTTTCTCCCTGATTTTCAAAACTATAAGTTCCCGGAAAATAAATGGGCTTTCCATCATCAATTCGAATGTGATCAGCAATCGAGCCCTTGGGAATCTTGGTGCCCCATTTAGTTTGTATCAGGCTATCGGATTGTGTACTTGCGGTTAACTCCAGCATATGCTTTTGTTCCTTTTCGGATACAAATCCCGTTTCGATGGACATGGCATAATCACGAATCCAAAAAGCTGGGTAGGATGTTCTGCCACCGGGTCGGATCAAAACGCCCTCTGTTCGATTCGGCCCAAAGTCCTTCGAAATTTTTTGACCCGGATAAATTCTAGATGCTTCCATCACATCCTTGACCATCTGTCCTAAAAAAGACAAATCATGTGCATCTAATATACTTTTTTGCTGGCCCTGAACAAGGGCACAAGGCATTAAAAGGAAAGCAAAAAATAAAATCTGAATTCTTGAATGCATTTATTTTTTCAATAACCAAATGTCAAAAACTTTGGAATGTTGGCGCCAATTCAAATGTGATTCTTCTGGTTCATCAAACGTTACTTCAATTTTCCCATCACTGACATATTGGGGGCTCAATGGGAACTCCTTAAATTCCTCCATCCCTTTATTATAAACTGTTGGAGCAATGCGAACACCATCTACGCGCAACAATGCTTCTCCATAACCTGAAATTCGAATGGTATACATAGCTTTCGGGTCTAAATCAGTATAGTCCAAACGAGGAAAATTTTGAAATAATTGTGAAGAAAGTCGAAGCCGACTCAAGCCATTATTGGCCCAAAGCACATCCGTTGCATCATCAGTTCTCGTTTTAACCCTGGGACCTTTTGACAAATCAGAAATATTATCATAAAAACTACCAGGACCCGGATTTTCCCATTTGGCAATCACATCCAAACGTGCTATTTGATCCTTTTCGCTAGTCATCTTTTTAATTTTTTCAAATTCATCCGCTAACCACCAACGGTTATTCAGGGGATAGTCTAGAAAATCTAAAATGGCTCCTCTTTCTGCTCCACTAGCTTGATATTTAGGAACAGACGTCTGCATGCCAATGGACTTAAACATGGCCTCACAATAGTCCACAACCTTTTGCCGTACATCTGGACTTATAGGTGATTTATCTGCCTCATTAACTATATTTAACGCTAATTCCATGGATTTTAGCACCCCTATTTCAGAGGCTTTTTCCAATACTGCATTGGCTTGACGTTCCAGTTTTTGCTCATATAATTTGCGTCGCTTCACATAGGTATCATAATAAGCACGCATGATTAATTGTTGCCAACGCCAATTTAATTTGAGTCCTGGGTTTTGATTTTCCAAATTTTTCCAAAAAGCAAAAGTGGTTTCAATTCCCCCATTTTCTTCCACAGGGCCAACCCAGTTTCGTTCCAAAGCTAAGATTCCATCAGCTACTTGCTCAGAAATGGCATGACCAAAAAACAATCGGGCATATTCTACCATCACATTACGCGCATCTTTGGTTGGATCCCAAGACATTTGGCTCCAAATAACTTTATTTACATCGTCATGTACGCCATCTGAATAGGACAAAAACCCATCGGTTAATGGTGCGAAGCGATTATGAATTTTGGTGTAATACGCTGGCTGAGGGTTTGAAACCTCGCGTCCTTCGGTTAAAGCAAAAACTTGATCCCAATTTTCTGTGGGATATTGGCAGCGAACTGTGTGAGTTAAATCGGGGTAATGTCGATGTTTATATTGTTTAGGTAATCTATAGCGTGTATTGGCCATGTCGGGGCTGCTAGGTCCTGAGACGACACCGGCCAACCAATCCGGCTTATATTTTTCAAGGTACTCATAAAAATAATTTACTTCTTCATCGCTAAATCCCTGCAAGGATATCCACATGCCTGCCTCCGGATGGTATTTTTTCAATTCGGCCGAAATGGCTTTTAAGAAAGGCATCACATACCTAGGATGGTTGCTTCCTGGATCACCCCCAGGGAAAAAGACACCGTCTAATTTGGGGCATTTTTTATAATAATCAGCATGAAATTGTACCTCCTGCTTAAACTTTGCTTCATCAGCTAAATCAATGTCGGCAGGCGTCCAGACCCAATAATCCAATCCATAATTCAAACAAATTTGACTTAACTTCAGATTCATCTCCTCCCTCGGAATTTTCATGTGAGGTCCTGGAGGGCCATCCTGAAACGGAATATTTTCTATGGCATTTGAACCAAATAAGGCTAAATCACGAATGTATTGTTCAAATTGTTTCTCATTCCAAGCATCCCATGAATTAGCTGTGTTCCTGTAACCCAATTGGTGCCCGCGAATAGAATACAAGGGAGCAGATGTAATTTCATTTTTTTTGTCGAACAAAATTTTGTTCTTAGACAAATCCGATTGACGCAAAAATTCCCCGATCGCATATAAAACACCTCGGTCGTCACCACCCATCAGCCACAAAATAGGCCTTTTTGTGTTGACATCAACCGAAATACGATACCCATCTTTTTTAAATGCCGCATCATTTTTAGCTAATTTGGGTACTGAAACCCCATCAATGTTTTGATCCATTGAGAGTACCAATGCAATCATCGGCGACAAATCAGATTGATGCTGAACGACTAAATTCAATTCGGTCCGCGCCTTTATTTCCTCCTGAAGCACTCGAATATAGGTCTCTCGATGAGGCGATTTTAATGCAGAGGATACATGAATTTTGGCTTTAGAAAAATCAAAGATTTGAGCATTGCTCATTAAACTAAGGCCCAAAAAGAAAAGTAAAAAAGATTGGCAGGTATTTTTCATAAATTGGAAAATGATTTAATTATATGCTTTCTGTACTTGTATTGAGGTGTTGATGATCACCCACACATTTTTTGATTTGATTTAAATCGTTGTTTAATTGGTTGGCCGACAAATAGGCATCAGAACAATGAAGAATTATATTCGCTCCAGCTTTGGCCCATTCTAATTGCAAATCTAAGCTGTCACGATAGCCAGTATGTCCGCCCACAGCGATGCCTTTTGATCTAGCATTTTTAATTATGCCACAACTCAAGTCCAAAAACGCCTTTGACCCATATTGCTCAGGCATATCAAACGAAGTGGACAAATCATGCGGCCCAATAATTAATCCGTCGACGCCAGGTCCATCTAAAGATTGAATACTCGTAAATTCATTCATGGATTCAACACCCTTTTGACTTTCCACATTTAGAATTAGCGTATTATTGCAATTATGCTTCATCAAATACTGTTTTAATTCTTCAGATGGTTTCTCCTCCCCATGAAGAATTCGCATCAGTTTTCTACCTTTCAATGGCCTATATTTGACTGCGCCAATCAATGCGATCACATCCTCGATTTCCTCTACATAAGGAACTAAAATGGCAGAGGCACCTGCGTCGAGCGCTTGTGTAGCTAAAAAAGGACTTGGTTCCAATATTCGAACTACGGGATTTACACCTGCGGCTTTGAACGCGCGGCACATCCAACTCAGCGTTTCGATGTTATATTGGACATGTTCATTGCAAAAAAATACAAAATCGAGCCCCAAGCTAATGACCGAATCAAACATTTTAGGCGAAGTGGATGAAATCTGAGTCCCATAGACATTTTTACCCTCTCGAAGCGCGTTGCGGAAGTTTATTCCTACCATTGATTATTAGGTTTAGTATTTTATATTTAAGGCAAGATGCCTCAAAGCTATAAAATTTCTCTAAATTTATACAATACATTAACAAATCAAGGATTTTGACATTTAAAGAATTAGGTCTAACAGACAGTTTATTAGCCGGTATTGACTCCATGGGGTACAAAACCGCAACTCCAGTACAATCTCAAGTCATCCAACCTATTTTAGCCGGCAAAGATATTATTGCCTCGGCTCAAACAGGTACCGGAAAAACGGCAGCATTTTTATTGCCAATTGTCAATAAGATTATCACTGAGCCACATGATGAGAATAAAATAAATGCATTGATCATTGTTCCCACACGTGAATTAGCCATACAAATTGCCGACAACATGGAAGGCCTTGGTTATTTCACCAATGTCAGTTGCATCGCTGTTTATGGAGGTGGCGATGGAAATTCATTTACTGCTGAAAAAACGGCCTTGACGAGTGGCTGTGATATAGTTGTTTGTACACCTGGCCGTATGATTGCCCATTTAAATATGGGGTATGTCAATTTGAAAGAAGTAAAATACTTGGTTTTGGATGAGGCCGACAGGATGCTCGACATGGGTTTCCAGGATGAATTGATGAAAATCATTTCTTTCCTCGCTCCTACTAGACAAAATCTTTTATTCTCAGCCACAATGCCTCATAAAATGAGGGAATTGGCAAGAAAACTATTAACAGATCCCGTAGAAATCAATATTGCCGTTTCAAAACCACCTGAACAAATTGTTCAAAATGCATTTGTGGTCTATGAAGCACAAAAAGCACCATTGATCAAGTATTTATTAAAATCAAAGGAATATACTCGTGTCATTATTTTCTGTTCTAAAAAGCAAAATGTGAAGTTGTTAACGGCTGATCTAAAGCGTTCTAAATTTAAAGTTGAAGAAATACATTCGGATTTGATGCAAGACCAACGAGAAAAAGTGATGCAAGACTTTAGAAATAAAAACTTGACCATTTTAGTGGCGACTGATATATTAAGTCGGGGCATCGATATCGACGAAATAGAATTAGTGATTAATTATGATGTTCCTAATGACGGAGAAGACTATATACATCGAATTGGTAGGACAGCAAGAGCACAAAGTCAGGGAACTGCTTTTACTTTTATTAGCCCAACAGAGCAAAGAAAATTTGCTGCGATTGAAACTTTATTAGAAAAATCAGTGACTAAAACTGAGGTGCCGGCAGAATTTGGTGAAACTCCTGACTATGACCCAGCGGCTTATAAATCAGCTGAAAAACCAAGAAATTTCTCTTCCGGTGGAAATAAAGGAGGAAAGAAATTCTGGAAAAAGAAATAAATTATACTTTTAAAGGCCTTGCACCCGTATTTCCACCTTGATTTAAGCTTATATCCACAGGAGCATTCTTTTTCCATGAACCCCGAGTAAAATCTGGGATATTCATAGACCGAGATCTATTGTTGACCGACACCTCACTCAAAGGTACAATTGAACTCCATGCAGCTGCATCGTATACATCTTGATCCAATGGAAGACCATTTCTCAAGCAGTCAATGAGTCTCCAATCCATCATAAAATCCATACCGCCATGTCCACCAATTTGCTTAGCTAATTCACCAATTTTTGCAACAATCGGGGGTGCGTATTTCTTCTCCATTTCAGCCATTTGTTCTGGCTTAATCCACTCATGGTGATGATTAGAAATTCGAGGCTCAGGATATTTCATCGCCACCCCATTTGTTCCACTTAATAAATGAATTCGGGAATAAGGACGTGGACTTGAAACATCATGCTGCACCATAATGGTTTTACCATGATGTGTTTTGATGGTGGTTGTGTTCATGTTTCCCCTGAATTTCTGGTTGGCAAACTGCTTGAAATATGCATCTTTTTCCCCCAATTCTAAAGCCTTTTTATGCATCGAAAAATCGTCTGATTGAACCGAAACCAAATAATCCATTTGATCCCCACGATTTACGTTAAGTAATTGACAAATAGGTCCTAAACCATGTGTTGGGTATAAATTACCATTTCGCATGTTAGCCTTTAATCGCCAATCATCATAATACTGATCTTGCTTAAAATTAGCATCTAATAAATCATGAATATACGCACCTTCCACATGCAATAACTCACCAAAATATCCTTGGCGGGCCATATTGAGCGTCAATAATTCAAAGAAATCATAGCAACAGTTTTCAAGCATCATGCAATGCTTTTTTGTTTTTTCTGAAGTCTCCACTAACTGCCAACATTCCTCCAAGGTTGTTGCCGCAGGTACTTCACAAGCCACATGCTTTCCATTCTGCATAGCATAAACGGCCATTGGCGTATGTAAATGCCACGGTGTGGCTATATAAATTAAATCGATATCAGGTCTTTGACACATTTCCTTCCACGCCTCTTCCTTTTCAGTATAGGTAATGGGTTCGATGTCCATTTTTTTCAAGGCCTTTAACGCATTAGCCACTTTAGCTGGACGTATATCACAGATGGCAATGGTTTGAACATTGGCGATTCGATTTACCCGTGTAATGGCTCCAGAACCGCGATTTCCTAAACCAATGAAACCAATTCGAACAGTGTCAATTTTGGGAGCGGCATAACCAGACATATTAAAAGTCTGCTTAGGATCTTTCATTAATTGGTCTATCTGCGCCTGTGCAGCATCTCCAGCCTCAGCAGGAGAAAGAGAGGATGTTAAACCTATGGCAGTAAGGCCGCCCATTTTAAGGAAATCACGTCGATTGTTTTTCATATTATTTTCCAGCTAAATGCTTTTGAATATGTTGGTAGCTTTTTTTGATTAATTCTGCTTCAGTGGTATAATTTTTTCGCCAGATACAAGCAGCAGGTAATAAAGGAGTGAAGGCCTCTACGACCAACCAGCCTTTGTAATTCATTTTTTCAAGATGCTCAAATACATTGTCCCAACGAACTTGACCCTCACCTAGCGTTGCACGAGTACTTTCTGACAATTGAATATGTCCTACTTCATCCGCTATTCGAACCATCGCTTCACCCGTATTAAACTCTTCAATGTGAGCATGAAACGTATCAAACATGATCTTGACATTGGGATGATTGATCGCTTTGACCAAGCTGTATAATTGGTCAGCACAACTCACCACATAATTCTCAAATCGATTCAAGTATTCTAAACCTAAAATCACATTTTTTTCTTTCGCATGCTCCGCGACGGCCAACATACTTTCCTTCGACCAATCTAATTCTTGTTGGGTCGGTGCCGCGCCCGAAAACACAGCTAAGGCAGAATGAAAAGGTCCTGAAAGATAAGAAGCGCCTAGGTAAGCAGTAATGTCAACGGCCTCCTTAAGAAAGTCAATTCCTTTTTGGCGCACCGCAGGATCTGATGAAATGGTGTTCATGTCAGCTCCTAAAAAAGTAACCGTAAACACCGTTAACCCAAGTCGGTCTAATTCGGCCTTCCAAGGTTTCCAATATTCTTGTTCTGTCACAAAAATAGGTATCTCAACACCTTCGTAACCCACCTCCTTAATGTAAGCTAAATGTTGAATAATTGATTCATTCATGTCTGGCCCATAGACCAGCGTATTCATTGCAATCGGGTATTTCATTGTAAATTATTTTGAATTAACCATTCCTCTATAAGGAACATTGATATCTAATTTTCCGGACCATTTTTGAGGTACTTTTAAACCTAATTCCCAATGTATCGCATTGACAACTAATCGTTGAAATGACTCTACTGAAAAATCCTCAGGATGTCCCATGGTAGTAAAAAACACTTTCCCTTTATACTGATTTTCCCAAGTCCAAGCGATCGGTTGAACTTCAGCGGCTTTGTCAGGATTAACTGCTTTTCCCATGATCAACCATTCTGTTCCTTTAGCAGGGTAATCAGGTAAAACGCGGTATAACCAAGACCTCACATGAAATTCAGGGTTAACCCCTGTTAAAATAGGATGCTTCGCTTTCTCAGGAATTACAGTTGCATCTGTACTTGCGTTGTGCCCATAATGCGTATGCTTAGACGGTCCACCCCATCCCGGAGGCGCACCAAATGCCCTTTCAGCAAAACCATTATAAGGAAATAATGGATCTGTTTTTGGGTAATTAAAAGAGTGAGTCGTTGTTCTAAATCCCATGATAGGCTTTCCAGATTTCAAATAAGCTTCTATATGAGCTACTTGGTCGGCTGGAAGTAGGCGCCAACGAAGAAAAAATACTGCCAAATCGGCCTCAGCCAATGCTTCTAAACCGGGAATATCTTTCTCTGCATTTTGATCAGGAAAAGATTTTAACACCTTAGTCCTAAAGCCATATTGTTTTTCTAAAACAGCAGCTAATAAGGGAAGTGTGGTCTCGCCTGAATATTCATGATCCCCACAAACAAAAACTACTAAAGGCTTTTTTGCTTTTGATGGGCCACGTTCACGCGAAAAAGTAGGCATGAAAGCCGACAAAATAAAAATAGCGGTAAGGCTAATTTGAATGATTTTTTTCATGATTATTTTTCGAGAGGGTGTTCAGATAATAACATATTGGCATTATATAAATCATGCTTATACTCAATTTTAGCACGTATTTCCTTTACTTTTTCAGGATCAATTGCCGATGCTTTATTGCCAAATGAATTTCGAACATACGTAAGAACTGCTGCAATATCTCTGTCCGACATTAAACCTCCATAAGGAGTCATTGGAACCTGACCTGCATATTTTACACCATTCAATTCCATAGGTCCCATAATTCCTTTGATCACTAATTTGATCAAACGCTCTTGGTTTCCAGTAACCCAAATCGAATTAGCTAATGGAGGAAAACCTGAAGCAGGAAGTCCTTTTCCATTAGTCTGGTGACAAGTATTGCAATATCCTTCTTTTGCATACCATTTTTGCCCCTCAGTAAATAATTCTAAATCTTTTCCTTTTAGCGTTGAAACCAAAGGAGCTTCTTTCTTTCTAACCACATTCACTCCACTAGCGTGAGCGACAGCGATTTCATACGGCTTATCCATCCATGCATCTAAAGGATGCTTTTTTGCCAAATCTAATATAGGCAATGCCGTTTCTTTAGGCAACCAAGATGCAGCCACAAAAGCCTCCATTCGAACTCGGCCATGCTCATCTTCAACAGCTTTAGCTAATAATGCTGCTTGATTTTTTACTTGGTGGCCGGTATAACGTAAAACCTTAACGGCAGCCGCTCGAACATGATAATCCTTCGCTTTTAGCAATTGGTTTAACAATTTCTGATCCACCTTATTTAATCCCCAAGTTACCCACAATGCCTCTAACATATGATGCTCATAATCAGCTTCATTCTTGTCTAAACGAGCTACCCAAGCCGTAACTTTAGCCAATACCTCTGAGGCCTTACGTCCACGAAGTTCTCTACGTACGCGGTAGCGAGTTCTATATTCAGGTAATTTTAAATTATCTAATAACTGATCAATCGATGCTCCATATACTTTGGCAGGTGTAACTAAAGGTCTTGAAGGATACGTTACTCGGTACACACGCCCATGTGTATGGTCTCTCAATGGATCACGGGCATTATGCTGCATATGACCAATCAAAATATTGTGCCAGTCAATTAGAAAAAGTGAACCATCAGGGGCAAATTCCATGTCGACAGGTCTGAAATTACGATCGCTACTGACAATTAAATCTTGGCGATGCTTAGATTTATATCCTGTTCCATCATCTGTCAATTGGTGCTGCTTCATTCCTAGGAAACCAATCGTATTATTAATTAAGAAATCGCCTTGAACATTATCCGGGAAATGACGACTTGAAACAAATTCTAAACCTGAAGTAGGACGAACTAAATGTTTATCCTCAATCAAGGTAAATGACTTATGCCCTGTTTGACCATAGCGATTTTTCGTTGACCCAGGCATCATCCAACGCATATCAGGACCTGAAGTTTCAGCAAAAAAGTTTTGACCCCATTTATCAAAAGCAATTCCCCAAGGATTTGGGATTGACAACTGAGCTACGCGCTCCAAATGATGTCTTGCCGGATTATAGCGCATAAAACCTCCATTCGTAGCGCGAACGGTACCATAAGGAGTCTCCACATTTGTATGTAAAAACACCCCTTCTCCCATGTAAATAGCACCTGATTCGTCTGTAACAAAGGCTGAAATTTCATGATGCGTATCATGGTCATCAAAACCACTTAAAATAACTTCTTTTGTATCTGCATGATCATCCCCATTGGTGTCTTTTAATAAAACCAAATTGGTTCCTTGACTAACAAAAACTCCATGCTCGGTGATCTCCATCCCAACAGGAACGTGTAAGCCATCCGCGAATACGGTTTCCTTATCCGCTTTTCCATCATTATTCGTATCCTCAAGAATAATGATTTTATCATTTGGTTTAGCATCACCCGGCTTGTAATGTGGATATGAAGGCATACAAACCACCCAAAGACGTCCTTTATTATCGAAAGTCATTTGAACCGGTTTTGCCAAATTCGGGAATTCTTCTTCTGAAGCGAATAAATCTATTTTATAACCTGGAGCCACTTTAAGCTCTTTTAAAGCATCATTTCCATACAAGTATTTCAAGCTTCCGTTTTTGTCCGGGTTGAAATTGGTTTTTACAGGATCTAAAGGACGAGTCTTAGCATCTGCAGCAGCCAAATCATACTTCATACCTTTAATAGATGCTTGGATCGCTGCCTCACGGTTATCCGTCATTTGACGAATTTTCTCAATTTCGGCAGGATAATTATCCGGTCCAAACGGGTTGTAACGGCGACCATATACGTGAACCCCATTCGGAATTTTGTAGTCGGTATGCCACATCCAGTTTTTCTCTGCAACAGCTGCATACACATCTGCTCTTTTTGATTCAATCACTGGTTTCTTCTTCCCAAAAACTTGATCTGCCAACAATAAAGCTAATTTTTTATAACCCGCATTGTTAAGTTGGAACCCATCGATCGTTAAATCTTCTTTAGATTCTGCATACCATTTTTTGGATGCATCAAAAGCATTGATAAACAATACATTATTCTTTTCGCACACTTCCTTCATCGCCTGAGTATATAAAGCAATGTTTGCATTCTGCACGGTACCATTAGGTAAATCTATTTTTGCGCTTAAATCTTCAAAGGCCGTTGGAGATACAATGGCAAGCTGGGGCGCGGAAACATCATTGTATTTTTGGGCCAAGGTATGCTTGATGAAAGCCTCAAGTTCAGCCTTATAATTTGCAATATTAGCTTTCCCTTCATAGGATTCGCTATATCCAAAAAAGCCGATTACCACATCCATTTTTAAACGACTCATCCATTGGTCATGCGTTTCGATATGGCCTTCGCTTTGTGAAGGATTAGCAAATTCAGATTGAAATTTTTCAGCGCCTGGAAAAGCCCATGGAGCAAATCTAGCTGAATGTGGTCGGAATCCAGGAGTATCTCCCCCATCACACATATTGCGAACCATCAAATTGTTTTCAGGATAACGAAGATGTAATTCCGTCTCAAAATGATCATAATTAATCATACGAGAACCTAAATTACCGCCAACTAAAGCGATTTTGGTATTTTTATCAATCGATAAAAAGGTAGGAGCCAGTGGCTGAAAGAAACTAATCGTAAAAACTGAGATTACAATAAGGATCAGTCCGAGTTTTATTTTAGAGGACATTTTGAATAAATTTTATAAGTAAAGAGGTTTTTGAAATATTAATT